>SCUN01000265.1 GCA_004297655.1 Acidobacteriota bacterium
TCACGAAGCTCGCTTCGTGACGTCGCGCATCACGCGCGACCGGACGAACACGGAGTTCGCGCGGTCGACGATTCCCCGCCTCAAGCTCGAGTTCCAGCCGCGGCGCTCGCTGTTCTTCCGCATGATCGCCGAGTACCGGTCCGATCTACGCTCGCCGCTCATCGACCCGTTCACTGGCGCGCCCCTCTATGTCGGCGGCGCGCTCGCGGCCGAGCAGCGGTTTCGCGGCCTGCGCGTCGACTGGCTGGCCTCGTTCAAGCCCACGCCGGGCACCGTCGCGTTCTTCGGATACGGCTCGAGCCTCGAGCGCAATCGCGCGCTGTATGGCACCGACTCGCTCGAGCGCACGTCCGACGGCTTCTTCGTGAAACTGGCGTACCAGCTGCGGCGGTGATGCCGACTGCGGATTTCTCCGCGCTTCCCTGAAGGGCCCGCGGAGTTTTCAGCCGGCGCGGCCGCGCTGAGCCGATATTGCGCGGGATTCCGCCACGGCGCCGGGGGCACAGGCTGTGCATGTGTTCGGCGTCTGGAGCGAACCCATGCGGACGGTGTCCTTCACGCTGAACGGCAAGCCCACACGCATTACCACCGACGAGAAGCGGCTGCTGCTGTGGGTCCTGCGCGACGACCTCGGTCTCACCGGAACGAAGTTCGGCTGCGGCCAGACCGCATGCGGCTCGTGCACGGTCGTCATCAATAAGGACGCGGTTCGCGCCTGCGCGACCCAGATCGGCGACGTCGACGGCAAGACGGTCGTCACCATCGAGGGGCTCGCGCAGGGTGCCAGGCTCCACCCCTTGCAGGATGCCTTCGTGAAACACGCCGCCTTCCAATGCGGCTTCTGCACACCGGGCATGATCATGGGCGCGTACGCGCGCCTCCTCCAGAATCCGAGAGCCACCGCCGCCGACGTGCTGCATGACCTCGACGACCACCTGTGCCGCTGCGGCGCGCACGTGAGAATCGCGGAGGCCGTCACCACGGCGGCCGCGGCGATGAGAGGGGGCGTCCGATGACGCCGTTCGACAACAACATCGAAGTGCCCGACGGCTGGGGATTTGCGCAGACGATCGATCGGCGCGACTTCCTGAAGCTCACCTCCACCGGGCTCCTCGTCATGTTCGTCGTCGAGCCCCTGCTCGGCCGCGGCCTGTTCGGGCCGGCGCAGGGCGGACGGTCGAGCGCGCCGACGGATCTCAACGCGTTCCTGCACATCGGCGCCGACGGACGCGTCACGTGCCTCGTCGGCAAAGTGGAGATGGGGCAGGGCGCGATGACGTCGCTGCCGCAGTTGGCGGCCGAGGAGCTTGACGTCCCGCTGAGCATGGTCGACATCGTGATGGGCGACACGGACCTGTGTCCGTTCGACGGCGGCACGTTCGGATCGCTGAGCATTCGCCAATTCGGACCGGTGCTTCGCAGCGCCGCGGCTGAGGCGAAAGCCGTGCTGCTCGAGATGGCGGCCGAGCGATGGCAGGTGCCGGTGACGGATCTCCGCGTCGAAAGCGGTGGCGTTCTGCACAAGACGGATCGCACGAAGCGACTCACGTACGGACAACTGACCGAAGGCAAGCGCATCGAACGGCGGCTGGCCGGTCGACCGTCGCTCGACGCGGTGACGGCATTCACCATCGTCGGCAAGGCCGCGTCGCGCCGCGATGCGATCGGCAAAGTCACCGGCGCCGCGAAGTACGCCGGCGACATCGCGCCCGCGGGCGCGCTGCACGCGCGCATCGTGCGGCCGCCGGCGCATGGCGCGACCCTCGCGGCCATCGACACGTCCGCGGCGGAGAAAGCGCCCGGCGTGCGCGTCGTCCGCGATGGCGACCTCGTGGCCGTTCTGCATGCGCATCGTGACGAAGCCGACGCCGCGCTCAGCCTCATCAAGGCCACGTGGACGCCGTCCAGGTCGACTCTGACCGACACGAACATCTTCGATCATCTCGTGAGCGTTGCGCCGGCGGGCGACACGCCGTTCCGCGGCGGCGATCTGGCAGCCGGCGAGATGCGCGCGACGACGACGTTCAGCGAGACGTATCGCAAGGGGTACGTCGCGCACGCGCCGATGGAGACGCACTCCGCGATTGCCGCGATGGAGAACGGGAAGATGACCGTGTGGGCCGGCACGCAGACGCCGTTCCCGTTGAAGGCACAGGTGGCGGCGGCGTTGAAGCTATCGGCCGACAAGGTGCGAGTGATCACGCCGTACGTCGGCGGCGGATTCGGCGGCAAGAGCGCGTCGCAGCAAGGCGTGGAAGCGGCGCGCCTCGCGATGGCGGCCGGCGTGCCTGTGCGCGTGGTCTGGAGTCGCGAGGAGGAGTTCTTCTTCGACACGTTCGATCCGGCGGCGGTGCACACGATCAGGTCCGGCATCGACGCGGCGAAGAAGATCGTCTTCTGGGATCTCACCGTCGTCGGCGCCGGTTCCCGAGGCGTCGAGCACATCTACGACGTTCCGAACCACCGCACGCGCGTGCGTGGCGGCTGGAACGGGAATCCGGCCGGCATGCATCCGTTCGGCATCGGTCCGTGGCGCGCGCCCGGCGCCAACGCGAATGCGTGGGCGCGTGAATCGCACATCGATGTCATGGCGGCGAAGGCCAGCATGGATCCGGTGGAGTTTCGGCTCCACAATCTCGCCGACGCGCGCATGCGGCGCGTGCTGCAGGCGGCGTCGAAGGCGTTTGGATGGACGCCGAAGGCCGGACCGAGCGGCCGCGGCGTGGGCGTGGCGTGCGGCATCGACGCGGGCACCTACTGCGTGAACATGGCGCAGGTGAACGTCAACAAGACGACCGGTCACATCCAGGTCGTGCGCATTGTCTCCGTTCAGGACATGGGCCTGGTCGTGAATCCTGAGGGTGCGAAGCAGCAGATGGAAGGGTGTCTCCAGATGGGGCTGGGTTACAGCCTCAGCGAGGAAATGCACTTCACGAACGGCGCGCTCATCGACACGAACTTCGACACGTACGAGCTGCCGCGCTTCTCGTGGCTGCCGAAGATCGAAACGGTGTTGCTCGACTCGGATCTTCCGGCCCAGGGCGGCGGCGAGCCGGCGATCGTGCCGATGGGCGCGGTTCTGGCGAATGCCGTCTTCGACGCGATCGGCGCGCGCGTCCATCAGCTGCCGATGACGCCGGCGCGGGTGCTGGCAGCGATGAGAGGATGAAAGGCTGACGGGCGGGCCTAGGCGTAGTACTTCGCGTACATCCCGCGGCGGAAGATCCAGCCGCCGAGCGGGCCGAGCCAGTTGAGGACGTGGTGCATGTAGCCCAGGTCCATCAGCTCGATGAGGTTGCCGTCGAAGTCGCGAACGAAGAAGAACGTGTGGCCGCGCGGCGAGCGCTCGGGTTTGCTGACGATCTCGACGCCTTTGCTGACCAGGTAGTCGTGCCACTTCTGCGTGTTGCGCACGTTGAAACTGATGTGCGTGAGGCCCACGCGATTCCAGGGGATGTCCACCGGTTTCTGCTGCGGCTCGAAGTGAAAGATCTCGAGCACGGCGCCGCCGGGTACGCGGATCCAGCCGATCTTGCAGCTCGGCACGTCAACGTCCTTGCCAACGCCGAAGAAGCTCTTCACACGCTCCGGCGCGGTGTCGGCGACGCCGACGAGCGGGCAGCCGAAGACCTCCCAGTAGAACTTGACGGCCTTGTTGAAGTCCGAGACGGTGATCCCGGCGTGCGAGAACGATCGGGCGCGCATGACGCGCTATTGTCCCACAGCACCCCGGACCCGGCCGGACTCTTCGAGCTGTAGCTCGTCCTCGAATGCGGGCGGCGTGATCCGCAACACCAGACCCGGCAGCAGCGAGTTGACGATGGCGTAGATGACCAGGCCGCCGATCCAGCCATCTGGCGTTCGGAAACCGACACGGAGAATTTCGGCGAGGACCAGCGTGAAGACCGTCGTTGGCATCATCGCCATGGCGATCCTCAGCCCCTGGGACGGCGGCTCGTCGAGGCGGGCGGCGCGGTGGGCCGCCACAAGGCACAGTCGAAACGGCAGCGCCATGATGATGAACAGGAGTCCGTACCCGGCTGCCGCCAGCGAGAAATCGGTGCGCGACAACGACGCGCCCGCGCGGAAGAAGTAGAACGGTACGAACAGGGATGCAAACGACTCGACCGCGCCGACCATGCGGTCTGAGGACAGCCCTGGCAGCTGCGTCCGGAACTGCCGCGCCGCCATGCCCACCGCGAATGCACCGACCAGGTAATACACGCCGAGGTGCCGGGTGATGAGCGCGGCGGCCACGGCCACCATGACGAGGAATCCGAATTCCGACCGCGGCGCGTGCGGCACGACGAACGCCGCGAACCATCTGAAGAGGAGCGGCAGGACGGCGATCAGGCCAATGAGCGCGGCCGACGACCAGCCCAGGCGCGCCGCGCTCGTCGATTGCAGCGCGACGAACAGTACCAGGAGGGCGACGATCTCGGTGGCGATGGCCTTCGAGCGCACCCAGAATCGATCGCGGTCGTCGGGCAGCCAGCGCTCGAGCGAATCGAGAATGAACCCTGTCGACGGCGTCAGCAGGGCCAGGGCCGACAGCACCGCGGGCCTGACCGGGAGGCCCGCGGCGTAGGTCACGATGGCGGTCACCGTCCCGAGCATGAGCAACCGCACGGCGATGTGTTCGACGAGGACGCGCCGCTCCTGCCGCAGTTCCGACACCGACACATCCAGGCCCGCGAACAGAAACAGCGAGACGATCCCGAGCGTCGACAGCAGCGCGACGGTGTCGTCGTGTGTCAGCAGGCCGGCGCCCGGGCCGGCGGCGATCCCGAACGCCAGCGCCGTCACGGCGCTGGGCACGCGGAAGCGCTGCAGCATGCGCGGTACGACGAACAGCGTGA
This sequence comes from Acidobacteriota bacterium, assembly GCA_004297655.1. Taxonomy (GTDB): domain Bacteria; phylum Acidobacteriota; class Vicinamibacteria; order Vicinamibacterales; family SCN-69-37; genus SCUN01. The sequence goes on from SCUN01000265.1 coordinate 4,860, forward strand.
AGAGCAGCGCGACGTACCAGAACTCTGAAGGCACGAGCGACTCTACTGGTTCGCGCCGAGGACGGTCAACGCCTCAGCGGGCGGCGAGACTCCTGCCGGCGAGGTGATCCGCGACGCGCAGCGCCTGCGCGATGATGGTCAGCGCCGGGTTCACCGCGGCCGAGGATGGGAAGAACGACGCGTCGACGACGTAGAGGTTGTCGAGGTCGTGGGCCTTGCAGAGCGGATCGAGTACCGACGTCTTCGGATCGTCGCCGAACACCAGCGTGCCGCATTGATGGGTGGTGTTCTTGTTGCGGTGCGAATGGGTGACGATGAGCCAGAAGCCGAGCTTCCGGACGATCCGCTTCATCTCGGCCACGAGCATTTCGTGCGCCCGCGTGTTGTTCGCGCGGTAATGCAGGTGGATCCGGCCCTCGGCGTCCACGCGCACGCGGTTCGACGGATTCGGCAGATCCTCCGACATGACGAGCCAGTCCACGTCGCGCGCGACCCACGCGTCGTAGGCCCACAGCGGAATCCACGGCACGACGATCTGGGCCATCACGCCGTGCGTGCGGCCCTGCGATTGGATCTGGCCGAGCGGAAAGCGCGTGTTCGGACCGCGTTCGTAGAAGTCGTTGATCGCCACGGTCTTCTGAAACACGTCGTCGTTCTTCCTGAACGGATGAAACGCGCCCATCATCGTCGCCAGGTGCGCCATGTAGCGCGCGCCGACGAGGCCGGACGAGTTGGCCAGTCCGTTGGGATGTCTGTCGTTGGCGGAGTTGAGCAGCAGCGCGGCGGAATTGACGGCGCCGCACGAGATCACGAAGCGGTCGGCCGTGACCTTCACCGTGTCGGGCCCCCGCGAAACCAGGATCGCCTCGATCTTCCGGCCGGATGGATCGGTGAGCAGACGCTCGGCCTTTGCGCCCGTCCAGACCTCGACGTTCGAGTGTTTCGCCGCAGGCTCGACGCAGCAGACCTCGGCGTCCGATTTCGCGTGGATGCGGCATGGAAATGAATTGCACGTGTTGCAGAGGACGCAACCACCCGGCTCGCCGGGGCGAATGACGCCGAGCGGGAGATGCGAGGGATGCAGGCCCATGCGCCGAAGGTCTTCGACGAGACCGGACATACCGGCCGCGTGGGGGATCGGCGGGAACGGGAAGGGCGCTCGATCCGGTTCGGTCGGATCGCCCGGGCCGCCGTGCACCTGATAGAGCTGTTCGGCGCGGTCGTAGTAGGGCGCGAGCGCGTCGTAGTCGATCGGCCAGGCCGGCGAGAGTCCGTCCATGTGCTCGACGGCCTGAAAATCCGACCGGCGCATTCTGTAGAGCACGCTGCCCCAGAATTTCGTGTTCCCGCCGACGTTGTAGTGTGTGTACGGCGCGAACTCCTGGCCGCGATCGTCGATCCAACGCTCGCGGGTCTGATAGCGGCGGAACTTCCAGACGGCCTCAGGATCCCAGTTCTCGGGTTCCTGCGGCACCGCGCCGCCGCGCTCGACGAGCAGGATCCGCGCGCCCGTCCCCGCGAGCGCGTGGGCCATCGTGCCGCCGCCGGCTCCGCTGCCGGCGATGATGAAGTCGTAGTGATTCACGCGTAGATCTGTTCCATCAATCGATGGTCGTCAATCGCGCGTTCGAGACTCATCTCCGGCGCGCGGCCCGTCCGGATGGACTCCGCAAAATCCGCGTACATCGCGCGGTAGCCGCGAATGTCGCGGAAACCCGGCACGATCAGGCGGGGCAGTCCCTTGCCCCGCACGATGATGAAGGCGCCGTTGGATTCGAAGGAGATGATGCCGTCGCGGCCCATGAGCTTCGAGAGACGGAGGCCGCGGAAGAGCGACGGCACCTCGCGCGAGTAGTAGAGCGAACCGACGGCGCCGTTGTCGTAGTGAAACGACGCGAGCATGCTCTTGGCGCGCGAGTCCGGCCCGCTGCGCGACGGCGTCGGCCGGAAGCCATGGATCGAGGTGATCTTCGGACCGAGGCTGCCGGCGATGTGCAGCCAGTGAATGCCCTCTTCGAAGAACGCGTCGCCGCCGGCCATCGACTCGTCGTTGCGCCAGTCGTCGGCCGTCTTGAGGCGGTGGGCGATCGTGACGAAGTGCGCGAAAACCATTTCGCCGATCGCGCCGTCCCGGACCAGCTCCCGCAGCTTCACCGCGAGCGGCTTGTAGTGGTCGTTCTCGCCGATGAGGACGACGCGGCCGGCCGCGTCGCGCGCGGCCCGAACGGCTTCGAAATCGGCGAGCGTCGGGAACGCCGGCTTCTCGACCAGGACGTGCTTGCCGGCGGCCAGCGCCTGGAGCGCGAGGCCGCGATGGAACTTCGGCGGCACCGCGACGACCACGGCGTCGATCGCGGGGTCGTTGATCGCCGACGCGTAGTCGCCGTAGCTCTTCACGCCGCCAAACTCGTTGCGGAACGTCTCGGACTTCGCGGCATCCCGGCTGGCGTAGCTGCAGACGATGTCGGAGCGCATCGAGCGGAGGACGCGGCTGTGGACGCGGGTGATGAATCCGCAACCCAGGAACGCGATGTTCAGTGCGCCGGCCACGTCGAAATCATATCGGTATACTGCGGTTCATGAACTCTCGATTGACGGCGGCGCTGCTGGTTGTGGGTCTTAGTGTGGGCTGTTCCGGCGCGTCCGCGCCGCCGGAGATGACGGGCGACAAGCCGCTCGGGCCCATCCTGCACGGCTACGTCGTGGAGTTCCTGCGGCGAAATCCCACCACCAGCACCTACCTCGGCGGTGCCGGATTCGATCCACAGTTGAGCAACGTGGACGGCGCGCTGCGGGACTATTCGGTCGCGGGACTCGCCGAGGAGGATCGGTGGCTGAAGACCACGCAGGCGGCGCTGGCGGCGATTCTGCCGGCGACGCTCTCGCCGAACGCGGCGATCGACCGCGAGGTGGCGCTGGCGCAGATCGCGTTCATGCTGCGGCAGCACGAGATCCGGAAGTACCAGGAACGTGCGCTGGACACCTACATGCTCGAGCCGTTCCGCGCGATCGACTGGCAGTTGCAGGGGCTGTCGTCCACGGGCGGGAGCGGGTATGGCACGGACGCCGAGTGGCAACTGGTGGTCGCGCGGGTGAAGCAGATCCCCGCGTTTCTGGACGTCGCCGCCGCGCAGCTGCGCGCCGGAGTCGCGCATCAGAACGTGCCCGATCGGCGGATGATCCGGCGCGACGGCATCGGCACCGCGGAAAGCACCGCGAAGTACTTTGCCTCGACGCTGCCGGCGCTGGGCGCTGAGCGGATGACCGGGCCGGCCAAGGCGGCGCGCCTCGCGGAATTGAAGACGGCGAGCGCGGCCGCCGCGGCGGCGTACACGAAGGCGCGCAACGCCGTGGCGGCGCTGTATTTCACCGACGCCTCGGCCAAGACGTTGAAACCCGAGTTCGACCAGGACCGCTATGCGATGGGCGAGACCGAGTACAACTGGGCGCTCACCAACAACCTGCGGCTCGACAAGAACGCCGCGACGCTCTTCGAGGAATCCTGGCCCGTGGTCGAGGCCACGCAGAAGCAGATGATCGCGCTGGCCCGCGAGATTGGCGCGGCGCACACGTGGACGCTCCCCGCCGACGGCGGCGCGGCCGTGCGATTCGTCTTCGATCAACTGTCGAAGGACTATCCGAAGAGCGACACGGAAATGGTGGCGTGGTATCGCGACGCGGCCTTCAGGCTCGTCGCGTTCGCGCGGCGGACCGGTCTCTTCGACGTGCCGGCCGACTATAAGCTCGACGTGACCGAGACGCCGCCGCCGCTCCAGGCGTCGATCGACGGCGCGGCGTACTACCCGGCGCCGCCGTTCAAGAACACCGGCGTCGGCCGGTTCTACGTCACGCCGACCCACAACGATCCGGCCGCGCTTCAAAGCAACAACCGCGCGGCGCTGGCGGATCTGTCGGCGCACGAGGGATTCCCGGGCCACGACTGGTACTACAAGGTGATGACCTCGTACCGCGATCTCATCTCGCCCGTGCGATGGCTGACGCCTGGCGCCGTCGAGGATTCGTCGGCCATGTGGGAGGACTCGCTCTCGGCCGAAGGCTGGGGGCTCTACGCGGAAGCGCTGATGGCCGAGCCGCAGCCCGGCGCGCCGAACGGGTTCTACACGCCGGAAGAGCGCCTGTATCAGTTGCAGGGACAGCTCTACCGCGATCTGCGCGTGCGGATCGACACCGGCATTCACACCGGCCGTCTCACGTACGACGCGGCGGCGTCGCTGTTTTCGGAGGTCGTGGACTTTCTGCCCGGCACCTGCGCCGCCTTCGCGCCGTCCGGCGCTTCGGCGCCCAGGCAGGCCTTGAGTGAGGCCAAACGCGCGAGCTGCGACGCGGCCGAGCGCGCGATCTTCCGCTACTCGAAGTGGCCGACGCAGGCGATCACCTACCGGCTGGGCAAGGCGCAGATCTACGCGTTGCGTGAAGACGCGCAGAAACTGCTCGGCAGTAGCTACTCGGCCAAAGCGTTTCATCTCGCCTTCATCCGGCAGGGCACGATCCCGTCCGGCTATTTCAAGGCCACGCTCCTGACGGAGCTGTCACCCGGGAAGAAATGACCCGATCGCCCGCCGCAAGGGCGTGATTCCTCCACGGTCGCCGCTGGCACGGAAGTGGCAATCACCCGTGTCGGAGGTGTGGGCATGACGAGTCAATCGAAATTCTGGGTGGGCGCGCTGATCGTGAGCGCCGTGGCGATCGGCGCGCTGGTCGCGAATCGCACGCGTCTCGAAATGGCGCGGCCGGAGATGCTGTCCGCGCCCGTCGAACCGCCGGCGCCGGCGCCCGAGGTGGCGGCGGTGCCCGAGCGCGCGCCGCGCATCGTTGAGCCGATGACGACCGACGTGATGGCCGTCCTCGCGGTGGTCGCGAAGCCGCTGCTGCAGCCGGGCACGGATGTCACGATGGCCGCCGAGGGATTCCCGACACGCGAGTCCTTCGTCGCGACGGCCTACGCGGCCAGGAACCTCGACATTCCGTTCGTGGTGCTGAAGGACCGCGTGTTGACCGGCCGACAGTCACTCGCCGCCGCGATCCGTCAGAGCAAGCCCGGCGTGAACGCGAAGGCCGAAGCGGACCGCGCGATCGCGGAGGCGAAAGCCGACATCGCGCGATACCGGATCGGGTAGCTACTTGATGATCTTGTTGCCCTCGTAGTCCGCCTTCTGGATATACGAGACGCCCTTGGTTATCCATTCCGGCGCGGGCGCGTTCTTCAGATAGTGATTGAAGAACTGGAAGTAGCGAATCGTGAGATCTTTGCGATTCGCGAGCCCGCGCAGGCCGTGGCCTTCGCCGGGGTAGGCGAGCAGCGTCGCCGTCTTGCCGTTGTAGCGCAGCGCGTTGTAGAAGTTCATCCCTTCGGCGAATGACACGGTCGGATCCGCCGTGCCGTGCATGATCAATACCGGCGCGACGGTCTCCGGGACGTGGGTGAGCGCCGACTCGAAGTGATAGATGTCGGGCTTCTCCCACGGCGAGAAGCCCCAGCGGCCCTGGCCGTAGAGGTAGTAGTCGTTGCCGTTCGCGCCGCTGCCGCCCGTGACCTGATACGACCAGCCCCAGCTCTGGCTGAAGTCGGTGAACAGATCCGTGACGCCGGCGCCGACGCCGACCGCCGCGAAGAGCTTCGACCGCGTGGCGATGAACGCCGCGCCCTCGCCGCCGTAGCTGTGGCCGTTGAGGCCGATGTGTTTCGGATCGGCGTAGCCCATTTCGATCACTTTCCTCGTGGCCGCTTCGACGGCGTCGAGCTGATCGCTGTGCGACGAGCCGGTGTGGTAGTGCACGTCGGGCAGCATCGTGAGGTAGCCCTCGCTGACGGCCTGCACGGGCACCGCGCCCATGCCGGTCACGAACGACGGCGCCTGGTAGCGATTGAGATTCGACGCGTTCTCTTCGTAGAACGTGACGATCATCGGGCGCTTCTCGCCGGCCTTGTAGTCGTCGGGGAGCGCGAGGATGCCCTGCAGGCGGTGGCCGAAGCGGTCCTTGAAATCAAACAGGATGCGGCGTCCCCACATGAACTCGGCCTGCTGCGGGTTCGCGTTCGTGATCTTCTTCGCGTCTTTGAAACCGGGGCCCGAGACGCGCAGGTCCGGGAATTCCGAGAACGACTGCTTCGTGAAGAGGTACTTCTCGGCCTTCTGCGCGCGGACCGGATTGCTGAAGCTCGCGTCTTCGAAAACGAGTTCCTTCAGCTCCGCGCCGTTCAACTCGTAGAAGCCCGCCTTCTTCGTGTATTCGCCGTAGGCCGAGAGCGTCACCGGCTTCGACAAGTCGATGGCCTGACGGCCGCCGGCGCCGCCGCCACGCCCGCCAAACCCGCCGGCCGTGCCCGGTTCGGCCGGCTCGGTGCGCACGTAGCGGAAGCGGATCTCGTTCTTCGTGCCGACGCCGTTGGTGAGGTTCTTCGCCGGCGACCCGTCGAACGGCACGAGCCACAGGTCGTACCGCTGCTGCGCGATGACGTACTTGCCGTCGCTCGTGTAGCCCGCGACGCCGTACGACGGCTTCGGTCCCGGATGGTCGTACTCCATGTTGACGAAGTTCGCGCCCGGGGCCTTCGGCGCGCCCGCGTCGAGCACCTTGGTCATGCCCGTCTCGAGGTCGTACGCCTGGAGCTTGCTGTCGCGCCAGAACAGGTACTTCTTGCTGTCGGCCGAGAAGCCCAGTGTGCCGGCGCCCGTCAGGTGGTTCTTGGCGATGAGCGACCGATCGCCCGTCATCGTGTTCACGAGATAGATATCCGCGGCCGCCGGCTTGTAGTCGGAGATGTAGCCGCGCGTGTCGCGGCCGATGGCCCACTTGCCGTCCGGCGCCACATCCAGCTCGCGCATCGTCTCGTCGGCGAGCCGCACGAATCGCTGCGCCGACGCGTCGAACGCCTCGCGGAACGTGAAGTTTCTGTCCTGATCGGCGCGGATCATCTGCTGGCTTTGGATCCGCTCGTCGGTCGTGTTCCAGACGTCGACGTCGGCGACTTCGTCCGCGTTGCGGCGCGCGTTGGCGACCGGCGCGGCCACCTGCGGCTTCATGCCGAAGAACACGCGCTTGCCGTCGTCGCTCCAGCTGAGCGTGGCGCGTTCGCTGATGACCCAGTCCTTCGGCAGGCCCGTGGCTTTCGCCGGATCGAGCAGGATCGGCGCGGGCGCGCCGGTATCGACGAGCGCGGCCTTCACGTTGGCGTAGACCATCAGCACGTTGTTCTTCTCGCGCATCTTGTCGACGTCCAGGCCCTTGAGCACCGCGAGCGCCGTGCCCTCGTCATTCCAGGTGAGGCGGTTGTAGAGCTTCGCGTCGTTGTCGAGCGGGAAGATCCGGTTGGTCTTGAGGTCCATCACAAACAGACCGTTGC
>SCUN01000035.1 GCA_004297655.1 Acidobacteriota bacterium
CGCCAGGCGCCCGGCCGGATCATCGGCGTGTCGGTGGACGCGAAGGGCCGCAAGGCCTATCGCATGGCGCTGCAAACGCGCGAGCAGCACATCCGCCGCGAGAAGGCGACGTCGAACATCTGCACGGCGCAGGCGCTGCTCGCCAACATGGCGGCGATGTACGCGGTCTATCACGGCCCGGAAGGTCTCAAGGCCATCGCGAGCCACGTGCATTTGCAGGCGCAGCGTCTGGCGTCGGCCGTGAGCGGTCTGGGATTCAAGCAGACCAACAACGTCTACTTCGACACCCTGCGCTTTGTCGGCGAGCCCGCGAAGGTCGAAGCCGTGCGCTCCGGCGCGCTCGCGCGCAAGATCAACTTCTACTATCCCGAACCGGGCGTGGTCCAGGTCGCACTCAATGAGACGGTGACCGACGATGACCTGCAGGACATCGCGGATGTGTTCGGCACGGCGATGCGGTCCGAGAATGTGCAGTTGGGCAGTTCCTCCAATTCCAAATTCTCACTCCCACAATCCCTAACTAGATCTGCGCCATTCCTGACCCATCCGGTCTTCAATACGCATCATTCCGAGACGGAAATGATGCGGTACATCCGGAGCCTGGAGCGCAAGGACATCGGCCTCGACACGGCGATGATTCCCCTTGGCTCCTGCACGATGAAGCTCAACGCCGCGGCCGAGATGATGCCGGTCAGCTGGCCGGAGTTCGGACGGATGCACCCGTTCGTTCCGGTCGACCAGGCGAAGGGATATCAGCAGATCTTCAAGGAGCTCGAGTCCGCGCTGAAGGCGCTGACCGGGTTTGCGGCGGTCTCGCTGCAGCCCAACTCCGGCGCGCAGGGCGAGTTCGCGGGTCTGCTGACGATCCAGGCGTACCACCGCTCGCGTGGCGACGGACATCGCAACATCGTGCTGATCCCACAGTCGGCGCATGGCACCAATCCCGCGTCCGCGGCGCTGGCGGGATTACCCGTCGTGATCGTCGCGTGCGACGACAAGGGCAACATCAACGTGGACGATCTGCGCGCGAAGGCGAGCCAGCACGCGGCGAAGCTCTCGTGCCTGATGGTCACCTATCCGAGCACGCACGGCGTCTACGAGACGCGGATCCGCGAGATCTGCGCGACCGTGCACGAGTTCGGCGGCCAGGTGTACATGGACGGCGCGAACATGAACGCGCAGGTCGGCCTGACGAGCCCGGCATCGATCGGCGCGGACGTGTGCCATCTGAATCTGCACAAGACGTTCGCGATTCCGCATGGCGGCGGCGGCCCCGGCATGGGGCCGATCGGCGTCGCGTCTCACCTCGCACCGTTCCTGCCGGGGCACCCGGTGATTCGGACCGGCGGCACGCAAGCCACGTCGGCGATCTCGGCCGCTCCGTGGGGGAGCCCCAGCATCCTGCTGATCTCCTACGGCTACATCCGGATGCTCGGCGCGGAGGGCATGAAGGCCTCCACCGAGTTTGCGATCCTGAACGCGAACTACCTTAAGGCGCGGCTCGAGAAGGCGTTCCCGGTGCTCTACACGGGCGGCAACGGGCGAATCGCGCACGAGTTGATCTTCGACTTGCGCCCACTGAAGGCGCTCTCCGGCATCGACGAAACCGACGTCGCGAAGCGGCTGATGGACTACGGCTTCCACGCGCCGACCGTCTCATTCCCAGTGGCCGGCACGTTGATGGTCGAACCGACCGAGAGCGAGCCGAAGTCCGAACTCGATCGCTTCGTCGACGCGATGCTGGCGATCCGGCAGGAGATCCAGGACGTGATCGACGGCAAGTCGGATCGGGCAGACAACGCGCTCAAGCATGCGCCGCACACCGCGCAGGACGTGTCGGTGAACGACTGGCCGCACGCCTATTCACGCGAGTCGGCCGCGTTCCCGGTCGCGTCCTTGCGGCAGACGAAGTTCTGGCCGGCGGTGTCGCGGATCGACAATCCGTACGGCGATCGAAATCTGTTCTGCAGTTGTCCTCCGATTGATCCCACCGAAGTGTCTTAGGAGATCCGACCCATGGCCAAGAAAGCGAAGAAGTCGAAGAAGAAGGCGCCCGCCAGGAAAGCCGTCAAGAAGGCGGTGAAGAAGGCGCCGGCGAAGAAGGCCGCCCCGAAGGGCCACATCGCGATTGCGCCCGGCATCACGGCGAACGACGCGGCCGCGAGCATCAAGTGGTACTGCGACGTCCTTGGATTCAAGGTCATCGAGCGGTGGGAGCACGACGGCGTGTTCCATGGCGCCCAGATCGGCTCAGGCGGCGTGATCATCAACGTCGGCCAGGACGACTGGAAGATGGGCCGCGATCGCGTGAAGGGCCAGGGCACGCGGATGTACATCGACACCAACCTCGACATCGACAAGTACGCGGCGGACGTCAAAGCCCGCGGCGGCGTGCTCGATCAGGAGCCCTCGTCGGGCTGGGGCGCGCGGATGTTCTCGATCAACGATCCGGACGGATTCAAAATCACATTCATGAAGCGCGGCTAGCGAACATCGCCATCAGCTTCGTCGTGACCGGCCCCGGCTTGCCGTTCCCGACAGGCTGATCGTCGATCTTCGTCACCGGCGTGATCTCACGGGTCGTGCCGGTGATGAAGGCTTCGTCCGCCCCCTGCGCTTCAACCGGGAGGAGCGGGCGCTCTTCAACGGCAATCCCTGCTTCGCGCGCCAGGTCGATGACGAACTGCCGCGTAATGCCCGGCAGCAACCCGTCGCCGAGCGGCGGCGTCGCCAGACGCCCGTCTTTCACGACAAAGAAGTTCGACTGGGAGCACTCGACGATGAACCCGTCGTGGTTGCGCATGAGGGCTTCGTCTGCGCCCAGCCGAATGGCTTCCTGCGCCGCCATCGCGTTGTTCAGCAGGTTGTTGGACTTGATCTGCGGATTGAGTGCGTCGGGATGATTGCGGCGAACACCGACGAGAGCGACCCTGATGCCGTCGGCGTAATTGGCGGCGGGGAAGCCGGGCAGCGGCTTCGTGATGATCACGAGCGTGGGCTGCGGCGTCGCCTTCGGGTTGTAGGTCAGTTCGCCGACGCCGCGCGTGACGAGGATCCGGATGTAGAGCTCGCCGCCGGGGCACGCGTCGATCGTCGAGCCGACTGCCGCCGCCATCTCGGCGTCGGTCATCGGCACCGCCAACGCGATCATGCCCGCCGACCGTCGCAGCCGCGCCATGTGCTCCGCAAACAGGAACGGCGCGCGCTTGTAGGTCCGGAGCGTCTCGTAGACGCCCTCGCCGTACAGAAATCCGTGATCGAACACCGGAACCACCGCCGCGTCAGCGGCCGTAATGACCCCATTCACGTAGACAACGCCCTGCATCCTCCTAGCTTACCCGGCACCTGAGCACCCGTGCACCTGCGCACCCGTGCACCCGAAATGTTGATAGTCTTCAACCTAGATGCGAGTTCTCACGACCGCGCAAATGCGTGACGCCGACCGGCGGACCATCGACGACGTCGGCATCAGCGGCGCGGTGCTGATGGAGAACGCCGGGCGCCAGGTCGTCGCGGCCATGGAATCGACATTTCCCGACCTCGGCGCGTCGCGCGTGGCGGTGCTCTGCGGCCGCGGCAACAACGGCGGCGACGGCCTCGTCGTGGCGCGCGTGCTCCACGAGCGCAACGTGGACGTCAGCATCTACGTGCTCGGCGCCGCCAACGGGTTCAAAGGCGAGAGCCTCGCCAATCTCTCCGCGGTCAAGCAGATCGGCATCGACGTCGTGGATATCGCCGACGCCGCCGTCTGGGAACTCCACTCCACCGACGTCGTCGGCAGCGACATCATCGTGGACGCCCTCTTCGGAACCGGATTTCACGGGCAGATCGATGGCCTCACGGAGACCGTCGTCGCCGACGTCAACGGTTCGTCGAAGCCCGTCGTCTCGATCGATCTGCCAAGCGGGCTGTCGGCCGACACGCACCTGGTGCCGGGCCCGGTGATTCGCGCGACGTTGACGGTCACCCTCGCGGCGCCGAAGGTGCCGTTGGTCCTGCCGCCCGCGGAACATTTCGCCGGCAATCTCATCATCGCGGACATCGGCATTCCGCGCGGCGTCATCAACGCGCTCGAGGGCCCGTGGGTCGAGCTGCTCACCAAGGAGGCGATGCGCCCGCTCGTCGAGC
>SCUN01000266.1 GCA_004297655.1 Acidobacteriota bacterium
GCCGCTGGCGCGATTCGCGCTGGCCGAGCGGCAGTCGATGAGCGACATCGTGCTCTCGAACGACGAACGCTACGCCTACATCCTCGTCACCGAACAGCCGGCGCTCGCGCCGCGCGGACAGGACGTGCCGAACTACGTCACGCAGTCGTCGTTCCCCGAGATGATCAACGGGCGCACGAACGTCGGCGACACGCAGTCGGTGCGCAAACTCGCGATCCTCGATCTCAAGGACAACAAATCCGTCTGGGCCGACAGCTCGACCTTCGGCGGCAAGGAAATGAAATCTGACGCGCCGCGCATCGTCGACTGGAATTCTCCGGACGTCTCGCCGGATGGCGCGTTCATGATCGTCGCCGCCGGATCGCAGGACAACAAGGACCGCTGGTACGTGAAGCTCGATCCCGCCACCGGCAAGGCCACGGTGATCGACAACCTGCACGACGAGGCGTGGATCCGCGAGCAGAGCGTCGGCGGCGGCGGACTCGGCGGCGCGTTCGGCGGCGGCCTCGCGTGGCTGCCCGACAACAAGCGCTTCATCTTCCTGAGCGAGAAAGACGGCTGGATGCATCTCTATTCGCTCGATGCGTCCGCCGCGGCGCCGAAAGCCGTGCCGCTCACCACCGGCAAATGGGAAGTGACCTCGGCGCAGCTCTCGAACGACCGCACGAAGATCTTCTTTCAGTCCACCGAAGTCCATCCGGGCGAGCGTCATTTCTACACGATGAGCGTGAACGGCGGGCCGGCGACGAAGATCACCTCGATGACCGGCTCGAGCGACGTCACCGTATCGCCCGACGAGAAGAACCTCGCGATCGTGTACTCCTACAGCACGAAGCCGCCGGAGGTGTACACGATGCCGTTCGCCGCCGGCGCCAAGGCCGTGCAGGTGACGACGTCGCCCTCGCCGGAGTGGGCGGGCTTCAAGTGGATCGACCCGAAGGTGATCACCTACAAGTCGCGCGACGGCCAGGATGTCTACGCGCGGCTCTACACGCCGGAGATGATCGGCGCGAAGCGCGATCCGAAGAAGCCGGCCGTGATCTTCGTGCATGGCGCGGGCTACCTGCAGAACGCGCACAAGTACTGGTCGACCTACTACCGGGAGTACATGTTCAACAACATGCTCGCGTCGAAGGGCTACGTCGTGCTCGATCCCGACTACCGCGCGAGTTCGGGCTACGGCCGCGACTGGCGCACGGCGATCTACCGCCACATGGGCGGCCACGACCTCGAGGACGTCGTGGACGGCGCGAGCTTCCTCGTGAAGACCGAGAAGGTGGATCCGAAGCGGATCGGCGTTTACGGCGGCAGTTACGGCGGATTCATCACGCTGATGGGGATGTTCACGACGCCGGACGTCTTCGCGGCCGGCGCGGCGCTCCGGCCCGTCACCGACTGGGCCCACTACAATCATGGCTACACGTCGAACATCCTGAACGTGCCGCTCAACGACATGGAGGCGTACCGCCAGAGCTCGCCGATCTACTTCGCCGAGGGGCTGAAGGGGCAGTTGCTGATCCTCCACGGCATGGTCGACACGAACGTGTTCTTCCAGGATTCGGTACGATTGATCCAGCGGCTGATCGAGCTGCGCAAGGAAACCTGGTCGATCGCGCCGTACCCGGTCGAGAACCACGGCTTCACGGAAGAGACCAGCTGGGCGGATGAATACAAACGGATCTTCCGGCTGTTCGAGACGACGCTGAAGAAATAATGGTGAATGGTCAGTGGTCAATGACGAATGAAGACGTACTGAAGCTGTTTCGCGAAAGCGGCGCGCTGCTCGAGGGCCACTTCAAGTTGTCGTCGGGGCTGCACAGCACCGGCTATCTGCAGTGCGCGCTGGTCCTGCAGGATGCGGCGCGCGCCGAGACGCTCGGGCGGGCGCTGGGCGCCGCGCTGAAGCCGTACGGCGCCACGGCCGTGCTGTCGCCCGCGATTGGCGGGCTGATCATCGGTCACGAAGTCGGGCGGGCGCTGGGCGTGAAGGCGATTTTCGCGGAACGCCAGGAGAAGGCGCTGACGCTGCGCCGCGGCTTCACGCTCTCGCCGGCCGATCGCGTCGTCATCATCGAAGACGTCGTCACGACGGGCCTGTCGACACGCGAGACGATCGACGTCGCGAAGGCGTCGGGCGCGACGGTCGTGGCGGCCGGATCGATCATCGACCGGAGTTCGGGCGCCGCGGATCTGGGCGTTCCGTTCCGCAGCCTCGCCGCCCTGACGTTGCCCGTCTACAAACCGGAGGACTGCCCAATGTGCAAAGCGGGCAGTCCGGTCACAAAGCCCGGCTCGCGGGCTTAGCGGCGCCATGAATCGCTTCAATGCAAGATCGCAAAATGGCAAGACTCGAATCTTGCGATCTTGAAGTCTTGCGATCTTGCGATTCATGCGCACGTTAAAGCTGACCCTGGCGTACGACGGCAGCGGCTACGCCGGATGGCAGCGTCAGGAGAATGCGCTCGCCATTCAGCAGGTTGTCGAGGAGGCGTTCGCGCATTTCACCGGCGGGAAGGCGCCGACGATTTCCGGCGCCGGCCGTACGGATGCGGGCGTGCACGCGCTGGGGCAGGTTGCGAGCGTCAACGTCGAGTTCGACCATTCCGCGTCGGCCGTGATGCGCGCGCTCAACGTGCGGCTGCCGGACGCGATTCGCGCGGTCGGCGCCGTTGACGCGCCGACGGGATTCCATGCGCGGTTCAATGCGACGGGGAAGTCGTACCGCTACCGGATTCAGCGCACGCCGGTGATGTCTCCGTTCGAGCGTTTGTACGGATGGCACGTGCCCTGGTCGCTCGATCTCGACGCGATGCGCGCGGCCGCGGCCGCCCTGGTCGGCCGCCACGACTTCGCGAGCTTCCAGGCGAGCGGCACGAAGATCACGGAGACGACACGGACGCTCGAGCGCCTTGAAATCCAGGAGTCGGGCAGCGAACTCCTGATCCATGCCGAGGGAGACGGTTTTCTGCGGCAGATGGTGCGCATCATTGCCGGCACGCTGGTCGATGTCGGGTCCGGTCAGCGCGACGCCGCGTCGATGCCGGGGGTGCTGGCGGCGCGCAACCGGGAGGCCGCCGGGAAGACGGCGCCGGCGCACGGCCTGACGCTGGTTGCCGTTCGGTACTAGAGGGGCAATAATCCCATGTTGTGCCGCTGAGCGACCTGTTGACGCACATCGACCCCGCCGGCCCCGAGGCGGCGCTGGCGCGATCGGTCAACTTCGACCGGCTGCCGAAGCACGTCGCCATCATCATGGACGGCAACGGCCGCTGGGCGGCCGAGCGGCACCTCCCGCGCGTCGAGGGGCACCGCGCCGGCATCGAGTCGGTGCGCGACACCGTCGAGTCGTCCGCGCGCATGGGCATCGAGGTCCTGACGCTCTACGCGTTCTCTGTCGAAAACTGGAAGCGCCCGGAGACCGAAGTCTCCGCGCTCATGGGGTTGCTCCGCCAGTACCTGCGACTCGAGTTGAAGACGCTGCTCAAGAACAACATCCGGTTCAATGTGATCGGTCAGCGCGAACGGCTGGGCCGCGAAGTGCGCGAGGAACTCGAGGCGGCCGAACAGCGCACGGCGACCAACACCGGCATGCTCTTCAACATCGCGCTCAGCTACGGCGGCCGCGCCGAGATCGTCGACGCCGCGCGCCGCGCGATCCGCGAAGGCATCCCGGCGGACCGGCTCGACGAAGACACGTTCGCATCGCTCCTGTACACGGCGGGCCAGCCCGACCCGGATCTGATGATCCGCACGAGCGGCGAGATGCGCATCAGCAATTTCCTGCTCTGGCAGATCGCCTACGCGGAGATCTGGGTGACCGACACGCTGTGGCCGGACTTCCGCTGCCGCCACCTGCTCGACGCGATCATCGACTTCCAGAAACGCGACCGCCGTTACGGCGCCGTCTCGTCCGGGCCGGTCACGGTCGGCCGGTGAACTCCGCCACGACGCGCGTTCTCTCGGCGCTTGTACTCATTCCGCTGCTCGTCGCGCTGATCTGGTGGGCGCCCGAAAGGCTGTTCCAGTCCGTCATCGCCGTGGCCGCCATCGTGGCGCTGATCGAACTCAGCCGCCTCGTCACAGGCTGGCCCGTTCGTATCGTGCTGATGGTGATCTACATCGTGGCGCCGCTGAACGTCCTCGCGCTGATCCGCGCCGGCTACGGCCCGACGACGCTGACGATGCTGATCGCGATCGTGATCGTCAGCGACTCGGCGCAGTACTACACCGGCCGCGCGTTCGGATCGCGCAAGCTCGCGCCGGTGATCTCGCCAAAGAAGACGGTCGAAGGCGCGATCGGAGGATTGATCTTCGCAGCCGTCGCGGCAGTCATCTTCGGTCGCATCTGGCCGATTGGGCTCGGCGACGTGGGGATGGGACTGACCGGCCTCGCGATCGCCGTGGCCGGCATGGCGGGCGATCTCTTCGAGTCGGCGCTCAAGCGCCGCGCCCGCGTGAAAGACAGCGGCCATCTGATTCCCGGCCACGGCGGCATCCTCGATCGCATCGACAGCTGGCTGTTCGCGGCGCCGGTGTTCTGGCTGATTCTCAAGGTCACGCTGTGAAGCGCATTGCGATTCTCGGCGCGACCGGTTCGATCGGCACGAGCGCGCTGGCCGTGGTCGACGCGCATCCCGACCGCGTGAAGGTCGTCGCGCTTGGCGCCGGAGAGAACGTCGAGCTGCTGGCCGAGCAAGTGAAGAAGTACCGCCCGTCAGTGGTGGCCGTGGCGACTGACGCCGCGCGCGCGGGACTCCTTGAACGGTTGGGAACGAGGGACCGCGTCGAAGTGATCGCGGGTGATGAGGGACGCCGGACGGTCGCCACTCACCCCGAATCCGACATCCTTCTCTGCGCCTCGGCGGGGACGACGAGTCTCGACGCCGCGCTCGCCGCGATCGACGCGCGGAAGACGCTCGCGCTCGCCAACAAAGAAGTGCTCGTCATGGCCGGCGCGCTGATGGTCGACGCCGCCACGAGGCGCGGTGTTGCGATCCTGCCGGTCGACAGCGAGCACAACGCGATCCACCAGTGCCTCCACGGCCGCGATCGTTCGGAGGTGACGCGGTTGATTCTCACGGCGTCCGGCGGGCCGTTCCGCCGGATGGACGACGCCGGATTGGCGAAGGTCACGCCGGCCGACGCGCTGCGTCATCCCACGTGGCAGATGGGGAAGAAGATCACGATCGACTCGGCCACGCTGATGAACAAAGGCCTCGAGGTGATCGAGGCGCGCTGGCTGTTTGGCATGGACGGCACCCAGATCGATGTCGTGGTTCATCCGCAGTCCATCGTGCACTCGCTCGTCGCGCTGCGTGACGGATCGGTGATCGCGCAGTTGAGCGTCACGGACATGAAGCTGCCGATTCAGTACGCGTTTTCCTATCCCGAGCGGTGGGACGGCGCGCTGACACCGCTCGACGTCACGCGGCTGGGCACGCTCGAGTTCATGCCGCCGGATCTCAACCGGTTCCGCTGCCTCCGCCTCGCCTACGACGCGCTGGCCGAAGGCGGCGCGGCGCCGATCGTGCTCAATGCCGCCAACGAGGTCGCCGTCGAGGCATTCCTGGCGGGCCGGGTCCGGTTTGTCGACATCCCCGCGATCATCGAACGGGCGCTCGGGCAGGCGGCCGGTCATACGTCCGCCCCGCATTCGCTCGACGATGTGCGCGCCGCCGACGCATGGGCGCGCCGCCAGGCGGCGGAAACCATCGGTACGCTACCATCGTCGTAGGGTTCAGAGCCCTCAACCACAAGTGATCACACTCCTGGCGTTTCTCTTCGTTCTCGGCGTCCTCGTGTTCATCCACGAGGCGGGGCATTTCCTCATGGCGCGGTGGCACGGCGTGCGCGTCATCACGTTCTCGCTGGGCTTTGGTCCGAAGCTGCTGAAATGGACGCGGGGCGGAACGGAATACTGTGTGAGCGCGTTCCCGCTTGGCGGCTACGTCAAGCTTGCCGGCGAAACCGCCGAGGAAGAGCGGTCCGGCGCGCCCGACGAGTTCATGTCGAAGAGCAAGTGGGTCCGGTTCCAGGTGTATCTGATGGGCCCGGTCATGAACATCGCGCTGGCGTTCGTGCTGACGACGGTGGTGTTGTTCTCCGGCGCCGACGTGGCGCTGTGGCCAAGCTCGACGCCCGTCATCGGCCAGATCGCCGCGGGCAGTCCCGCCGAGAAGGCCGGCCTCAAAGTCGGCGACACGATCGTCAACATCGCCGGCAAGTACGTGAAGACCTGGGACGACGTCACGATGGGCGTCCTCCCGAAGGCGAACCAGTCCATTTCGATCACCGTCGACCGCAACGGCCAGTTCTACGCGACGACGATCGTGCCGGCGTCGCAGACCAAGTACGAGCTCGGCGACATCGGCGTCGGGCCGACGCTGCGACCGCAGGTCGCGCTCGTGACGATCGACAGCCCCGCCGAGAAGGGCGGGCTCAAGGCGGGCGACGTCATCGTCGGCGTCAATGACCAGAAGGGCCTCACCCAGCCGAAGCTGCTCGAGTTCATTCGCGCGCATCCCAAGCAGCCGGTGATCTTCGAGGTCGAGCGCGCGGGCGTCGTGCAGCAGCTGCTCATCACGCCGAGCGACAAGGGCGCCAACGGCGCCGGCCAGATCGGCGCGCAGATTCAGACGATGGAGACGCGCCGGATCGACCCGACGTTCGTGCAGGCGATCAAGATGGGCGGCCAGCAGACGTGGGAACAGTCGGCGGCGATCGTGACAACGCTCAAAGGCCTCTTCACGCGCGAGACGCCGGTCAAACAGCTCATGGGCCCGGTAGCGATCGCCGAGCTGTCGGGCAACGCCGCGCAGCTCGGCTGGATCCCGCTGCTCGGCTTCATGTCGATGATCAGCCTGAATCTCGGCCTGATGAATCTCTTCCCGATCCCCATCCTCGACGGCGGCCACATCGCGATTCTCGCGATGGAGGGCATCAGCCGCCGCGACTTCAGCCTGAAGGTCAAGGAACGGATCCTGTTCGCCGGATTCGCCGTGATCATGCTGCTGATGGTCACCGTGATCTACAACGATGTGGCGAGGATGTTTCGGTAGTTCAAGTCACACGTCACAAGTCACACGTCACAAATGCGGAACGCGCTGTCGCTTAGTCTCCTTCTAGTCATTGGGTGCGCCGAACTTCTGGCGCAGCGCGCGGCGCCACTGATTCCTCCCGACGCGCGGGCGCGGATGGAAGCGCAGCTCAGCGAGGCGAGAGCGGCATGGGCGCGCGACACGAGCAGCGCTGATGCCCTCATCTGGGTCGGGCGCCGAACCGCCTATCTCGGCAGATTCCAGGAAGCCATCGACATCTTCTCGGACGGAATCAAACAGCACCCGCTCGACGCACGTTTCTACCGGCACCGCGGCCATCGGTATCTGACGATCCGGAAGATCGATCTCGCGATTGCCGATTTCGAAAAGGCCGTCGGGCTGACCCGCGGTCAGCCCGACCAGATCGAGCCGGACGGTCAGCCCAACGCCCGCAACATTCCAACCAGTTCGCTGCAGTCCAATATCTGGTACCACCTCGCGCTCGGCCGGTACCTCAAGGGCGACTTCAACGGAGCCGCCGCCGCGTGGACCAACGCGCGGGATGTGTTGGAGAACGACGACAACCTCGTTGCGACCAGCGCCTGGCTCTACGTGTCACTCCGGCGGGCCGGCCGCACGGCCGATGCGGCGAAGGCCCTGGCGCCGATCCGCCCTGATCTCAACGTGATCGAGAACGGCAGCTACCTGTCGCTGTTGCTCCTCCACAAAGGCGAGCGCACGGAAGCCGACGTGATCGGCGGCGCCGGCGCGGGCTCGGCCGGCTCAGCCGTGCGATACGGGGTCAGCGTCTGGCACCTTCTCAACGGACGCGCCGCGAGGGCGCGCGAGATGTGGACTGAGATCGCCGCGGCGCCGGACTGGCCCTCGTTCGGCGTGCTCGCCGCCGAAATCGAACTGACGCGAATCAAGTGACACGTCTTTCTATTCCTGCCGGAGCTTCTTGACCGAGACGGTGAGGATGGCGACAAGCTCGCCGGCCTCTTTCCGAAGGGGCTGGAGCCGCTCTGGCAGCACGCCAGCCCCGAGCAGCATCCGGAGCCAATACTCCGCCTCTCGAGCTTCACGCAGGGCGATGCCCTGTTTGTGCGCCATGTCGCGGCGGCTCGACGCGGCTTCGGCTTCTTCGAGGCACGCACCCACCGCCGACGCAGATCTGAAGAGTTGGTCGACGATATGCCGATGCTGAGGGCCGAGGCCGTTCACCTCAGGCGAAAGCTTCAAGATCGCCGACGGCTGCGCGAACGCGCGCTCAATAACAGTGGTCCGCCAACGCATGGCGGGAAATAGAGCAAACGCAATGCCAGCCCGTTCCCCAGCAAGGGCGGCCCGCAGTTGGCAGTTTCTTCAACCCGGGCGCATCCTTGGGTTTGAAAAAACTGGCTAGAGGATGGCGCGAAGCGCCCCCCGGCTTTGTGACGTGTGACTTGTGACGTGTTACTTGAGTTTCCGCCAGATCGGCGCCGTCTTCACCTGGGCGCCGAGCAGTTCATCCTCGAAATTCCAGGCCACGATGCCGTCGTCTGACGTCGGCGCGATGAGATAGAAGGCGAGCCGCGCGAGCGGCTGCGACATCGAGACGACGTAGCTTCCGGCCGGCACCGCGGTGGTCGCCGCTTGCCACGTGCCCTCGAGCGTGCGGAGGCCGTGCGTGCCGGTGTCGATGGACGCGGCGTTGGCGGCGCGCTGGGTGTTGGCCGTGATGGCGAACTCCTCGAGACCGGCGGCCGGGATGGCGGCCGGGACGCGGCGCAGCTGCACGCCGTGGAGCGCGAGCAACTCGGCTGCGCGCACCGCGGACGCCGGAATGTAGTACTCGGCGGGCGCGAGTTCGGCGGTGGTCCCTTCGAACCAGAGGCCGTTGACCATCGGCACGACCTTCGTGACGTCCTTGCGGCGGTTCATCCGCGCGCCGTTGTTGGGGTTGATCTCGTCCTCGACCTCGCCCATCAGGATGTCGATCATGCCTTCGCGTTTGATCTGTGCGCGGGTCGCCAACGACTTGCCCGCGAGCGCCTCGGCGTCGGCCGCCGCGCACGCGCGCTTGATCTTGGCGGCGTTGGCATTCGCCCAGTTCAGCGATTCCTCGACGAAGTAGTTGGTGGCGAGAATGCGATCCTTGAACGTCGCGTACGCGTAGGCCTCGCTGAGCAGCGCGAAGCGATTGCGTAGCCCGACGTAGTTGTTGTGGAAGCGAGGCACGTGCTCGAACGTCGCCCACACCTGGGGCGGCGCCGGCGCCGCGGGCGTCGGCGCGCCGACGACCTCCGGGACCGGCGGCGTCGCGCCGGCGCGGCCGCGGCCGCCTCCGCGCTGTCCGCCGGAGACGTTGCCGTAATAGAACGTGTCCCAGCCGTGCTTCGCCTTGATCTGCTTCGTGATCGCCGGGAACCACTCGTTCTTCTGAAGATCGAGAATCGCCGCGCTGGTGTTCGGGTTGAGACCCGGCGCGTAGGTGAGGTAGTACCCGTGCGTCGAGCCGTCGGACGTGTGCAGGTCGAAGCCGACGTGCGGATCGTACTCGTTCCACAAGCGCACGAACGCCTTCGCTTCCGGCGTCTCGAGCTTCATGAAGTCGCGGTTGATGTTGAGGCCCATACCGGCCGCGCGCGTGCCCTGCCCGTTGATCGGGCCATTCTGCGGCCCGCGATTGTTCATCGCCATCGCTTCGTTGCCGTCGGCGTTGAAGATCGGCGTGATCAGAAACACCATCGTCTGGAGCCAGTCCTTGTGCCGGCCCATCGCGAACTCGCGGAGCAGCACCTGCGCGGCTTCCTTGCCTTCGACTTCGCCGGCGTGGATGTTGCCCTGGATGTGCACGCGGAGCTTTCCGGTC
Source organism: Acidobacteriota bacterium (assembly GCA_004297655.1). Lineage (GTDB taxonomy): Bacteria > Acidobacteriota > Vicinamibacteria > Vicinamibacterales > SCN-69-37 > SCUN01. Next base: position 9,892 of record SCUN01000266.1, read on the forward strand.
GCCTTGACGGAGGCCGGCGTGATGTCGGTGAGACCGGTGCCCACGACCGCCAGCGGCATCGGCCGGCCTTCGAACGTCGTCCCGTACGTCGTGTAGGTGATGATCGGCGACGCGTCCGCGACGGTCTTCATAAATTTCACGACGTCGTCGTAGCTCGACGTGGACTTGTAGTCGGTCGCCTCGGCCGTCGTCTTGAGGCCGGCGAGTGACGGCCGCTGCGCGGCGGGCGAAGCGGCGAAGATGACGAGGGCGGCGGCGGCGAGCGTCAAGCGGCGAAACATGGGTCAGGCTCCTTCGGGGCAGAACATCGTACGTCAGTGACATAGAATCTGCGCTATGAAAGTGCGCTCGGTTATGATCGCGCTCCTCGTGGTGCTCGCCACGAAAGCGGCCGTCTTGTATCAGCTCGGCCACCATCCGCTGCTCGAGCCGGTGGGCGAGCTCGACGGGTCGTACTATCGCCACCTCGGGGAGATGGTGGCCAACGGCGACATCTTCCTGTCGTCGCGCGACAGCTTTTTCGGACAGTCAGCGCCCGCGTTCTTCCTCGCGCCGTTCTACATCTACTTCCTCGCCTTCATCTTCAAGCTGTCGCACAACTCGATCATGGCGGTGCGCGCGGTGCAGATCGTGCTGGGCACTGCGGGTGTGTATCTGCTGGCGCTGTCGGTCCGGCGCTGGTTCGGTGACCGCGCCGCCTGGATCGCCGGCGCGCTCGCCGGTTTCTGCGGGCTGTTCACGTTCTTCGAGATCCTGATTCTGCCGGCGGCGCTCGATACGTTCTTCACGGCGCTCGATCTGTATCTCATCGGCAAGGCCGCCGACGAAGGGGGCCGACGCAACTGGATGCTCGCGGGGTTTGCGCTCGGCCTCCACGCCCTCAACCGCCCGCACATCGCGTTCGTGCTGGCCGGGCTGGTCGTGCTGGTCGCCGTTCGGGTGAACTGGAAGTCCGCCGCCGCGGCGCTCGTCGCCGCGCTCGTCGTCATCGCGCCCGTGACGATTCGCAACTACAACGTCGGCGGCCGGTTTGCGTTCATCGCCACGAACGCCGGCATCAACATCGCGATGGGGAACGGGCCCGACGCGACCGGCACCGTGTCGGCGTCGGGGGACATTTTGCCGACGATGACGGGGGAGTGGCTGGGCGCGTCGGAGGGCACGACCGCCTACCTGCGGCAGGCGGCGTCGTACGCGTTCCACCACCCGCTCGGCGAGTTGAAGTTGCTCGCGAAGAAGTCCTGGTTCGCGTTGAGCGCGACGTTCTTCTCGTTCAACCATTCCTTTCCGTTCTTCGCGCGCGAGCTTCGCGGCGTGCTGATGTTCCTCGTCGTCGGCCCCGCGCTGCTCTTGCCGCTGGGGATCGCCGGCTTCTTCTTCGCGCGGCCGAAGGATCGGCGCGGCTACGGCGTCTGGGCCGCGTTTCTCCCGCTGACGCTGTTGTCGATCGTGCTCGTCTTCGTCGCGGCGCGCTACCGGTTGCCGTCGCTCGTGATGTGCGCCGGCTTGGCCGGCGCGATGCTGTCGATGGCGATCGACCGGTGGCGCGCGGGTCAGGCGTCAGCGCTGGCGCGGCCGGCCGCCGCGGCGGTGCTCGTCGCGGGCGCGGCGCTGTGGCCGACGCGGATGGACGACGGGCGGTCGGAAGAGCTCGTGCGGATGAGCATTCGCGAAGTGCAGAGCGGCAACGTCGCCGAAGCCGAGACGTGGGTCCAGCGCGCGCTGAAGTCGGGCGCGCAGCCCGGTCTCGTGCACATGCGCATCGGACAAACGTTCGAAGTGAACGGGCGGGCGCAGGAAGCGATCACGCACTACAAGGCGGCGCTCGAGACGAATCCGAAGGAGCCGGCGATTCACTTTGTGCTGGGTCGCGCGTACATGCGCGCGGGCGATTTGAGCGCCGCCGTGCGAGAACTGGCCGGCGCGCGCGTGGGCGCGCAGCAGGACGCGGCCAGCCGGCTCCTCGTGATCGCGCTCGCGCAGGCGGGACGCGAGTCTGAGACCAACACCGTGATCCACGATCTGGATCCCGCGCGATGGAACGCGGATCAGGCGCGCCAGTTCGCCGTCGCGATCGCCAACGCCGGCCGGATCGATCTCAGCATTCCGGCGTGGGAACGCGCGGCCGAGTTGTCGGGATCGGGCGAGGACTACGACCGGTTGGGCGTGGCCTGGGCCCAGCTGGGCCGCCGGGACGAAGCGTTGTCGGCGCTGCAGGAAGCCGTTCGCCGCTCGCCGCTGGTGGCTGGCATCCATCAGAACTTCGCGCTCGTGCTGGCCGGCGCCGGCGATTTCGCCGCGGCCCGCGCAGAGGCCGACGAGGCCTTGCGGCTCGAGCCATCCAACGCGAGCCTTCAGCAGCTGGTCGCCGCGCTCAAAGGGAAGTAAACCTAGCGAAGTCGCTCAGCGTAGGTCGCCGCGCCCAGCAAGCCGGCGGCCGGATTGAGAATCACGCGCACGGGAATCAGGCGCAGCAGGTCCGCCAACGGCTCTTTGTCTCGGAACGCGTCGATGAAGCCGCCGGACTCGAGCGCCGGCAGGAGTTTCGGCGCGATGCCGCCGCCGAGGTACACGCCGGCCGTCGCGACCGAGCGCAGCGCCAGGTTGCCGGCTTCCGCGCCGTAGGCTTCGAGGAACATTTCAAGCGCTTCGACGCACAGCGCGCATTCCCGCGCGAGCGCCGCGTCGCTGATGCGCGCCGGCATCGCCGTCAGGTCGTCATCGTCGTGCACGACTTTGCAGCGGCAGGCGCGGTGCGTGAAGCGGAAGAGATTGACCAGGCCCGGGCCCGAGATGACGCGGTCGTGATCGACGCGGCCGAGACTCTGCGCGAGGTCGGC
>SCUN01000267.1 GCA_004297655.1 Acidobacteriota bacterium
CGAGTCGCGGGTGCTTTATGCGGCGAATGCCGCGCCGCGGGCGCGTCTCGAGGTGACCTATCAGGAGAAAGGCGTCGAGAAGCCGACGAAGGTCACGCGCGACCTGATGCCGGTCGCGGTCGGCGTGCCGTCCGTGCGGCGGGCTGTGGTGACAGCCGATCGTGTCCGAGAACTGCAGGTCGATCTAGCGCCGGCAACCGACGCGGATGCCGCCCGCGCGGTGGACGTGATCGACCAGCTCGCGGAATTCCACAAGGCCGGCTTGTTTCGGAGAGAACTGTCCTACTCGCGGGTGGATCAGCTGGCGTTTTCCTTCGCGCTCCGTGATGCGAAGGCCCGCCGTGTCGTCGAGTTCACGGGCGAGGAACCGGCATCGCTCGTCCGCGCCGGCGATCCGCCGTCGGGCGGGACCGGCGCGACGCCGGCGCGTGACGCGCTCGTCAAATGGGACCACGTCATCGGGCCCGACGAAGCCGAGTCGCTCGTGAAGTCGCTCGGCGCGTTTCCGGCGATCAAGGCGTACCGCGCCGGCCAGTCGTATCGCGGACGGGAGGTCTCCGTGATGGAGATCACCTTGCCGACGCCGAGCGAGCAAATCTCCGTCACGAAGTACACGGCCTACAAGCCGACGATCTTCATCACCGGGCGGCAACATGCGAACGAGGTGTCGTCGACCAGCCACATTCTCAGGCTGGCCGAGAAGCTCGCCACCGACCCGCAGTACGCCGCGATGTTGAAGAAGATCAACGTGATTCTCCACCCGGTCGAGAATCCCGACGGCGCCGCGATGGCCTACGAGCTGCAGAAGCTCACGCCCACGCACATGCTGCACGCGGGCCGCTACAGCGCGCTCGGCCAGGATGTCGGCGGCGCGAGCACGCTCCTGCCCGAATCACAGGTGCGCGGCCGAGTCTGGCGCGAATGGCTACCGGACATCTACCTCAACCCCCACGGTTATCCGTCGCACGAGTGGGTCCAGCAGTTCGCCGGCTACGTGCCGCCAGGATTCCGCGCGTACCTCTCGTCGCGCGGGTGGTACACCCAGTTGTCCGGACTGCGGGATCCGCGCTACCCGGAGATTTCCCACGCGACCGACGCGCTCCGCGACTCGATCGCCCAGGCGCTTACCGCCGATCCGAAGATCAAGGCCCTCAACCTGGCGCACCAGGATCGCTATCGTCGTTGGGCATTCGGCTTCGCGCCGTTTGTCTACGGCCAGGAGATCTACGAAGACACGGCGATCTACTACACCGATCCCGAGACAGGCGAGCCGCGCGGCAACCGCCGCGCGCCGGGCGCGCAACGGGGCGACGTGCCGCTGGCGAGGCAGGCCATGGCGCAGTGGCCGCAGGTGACGTTCAACATCGGCATGACCGAGGCGCCCGACGAGACCGCGCAGGGCGTGTGGCTCGGCCTCGTCACCGAGATGGGCTTCTCGTTCCTCAAAGCGCATCTCGAATTTCTCGAGCGCGGCGCCTACACGCGCGATCTTGTCGAAGAAGGCGCCGCGCGCGACGGCGTCTCGCGCACCTGGGTGAGAACGCGGCCCGTGAAGCCCGCGGCCCGTCGATGAGAATCGGCGTCGATACCGGCGGCACGTTCACCGACTTCGTGCGTGTCGACCGCGATGGGCTGACGACGCACAAGGTGCGGTCGACGCCCGACGACCCGTCGCGCGCCATCCTCGAGGGCCTGCGCGCGCTGGGCGGCGCCGACGCCGCCGACGTCGTGCACGGATCGACGGTGGCGACCAACGCGGTGCTCGAACGGCGCGGCGCCCGAGTGGCGCTCGTCACGACGGCGGGCTTTGAGGACGTCATCCACATCGGCCGGCAGACACGGCCCGAGCTCTACAACATCTTCGTGAAGCCCCGGGTGCCGCTCGTGGACCGGTCGATCGTCTTTGGCATTCGCGAGCGCCTCGATGCCGGCGGGCAGGTCGTGACGCCGATCGATGGCGACAGCCTCTCGCGCCTGGTGGTGAACGTGCAGGCGTCCGGCGCGGAGATCGCCGCCGTCTGCTTGCTGCACTCCTACGCGAATCCCGCGCACGAGATCGCCGTGGCGCGCGCGCTACGTGCGGCCGGCCTCTCCGTCTGCACGTCGTTCGAGGTGCTGCCCGAATACCGCGAGTTCGAGCGATGGAGCACGACGGTCGTCAACGCGTATGTCACGCCGCTGATGGACCGGTATCTCGCCAGGCTCGAGGCGTCGCTCGGCGCCGCCGCGCGATTGTCCGTGATGCAGTCGAATGGCGGATCGATCTCCGCGGCCGCCGCGCGAGCGCAGGCGGTGCGCACCGTGCTCTCCGGCCCGGCCGCCGGTGTGGTCGGCGCCAGAGTGGTCGCCGCTGCCGCCGGCTACCGGAACGTGATCTCGTTCGACATGGGCGGCACGTCAACCGACGTGAGCCTGATCGACGATCGGATTCGCACCACCACCGACGGCCGCGTGGGCGAGTTCCCGGTGCGCCTGCCTGTGATCGACATCCACACCGTCGGCGCGGGCGGCGGGTCGATCGCAACGATCGACTCGGGCGGCGCCTTGCGCGTCGGTCCGGAGAGCGCCGGCGCCGAGCCCGGCCCGGCGTGTTACGGCACAGGCACGCGCATGACGGTGACGGACGCGAACCTGCTCGTCGGCCGCCTCGATCCCGACAATTTCTTCGGCGGCCGGATGACGCTTGACGTCTCGCGGTCGAAAGCCGCCGCGGAGCCGTTGGCGAAGGCGTTGAAGGTGTCGGTCATCGAACTCGCGAAGGGCGTGATCCGCGTGGCCAACGCCAACATGGAGCGCGCGATCCGCGTCGTCTCTGTCGAACGCGGCCACGACCCGCGCGATTTCGCGTTGCTCGCGTTCGGCGGGGCCGGCGGCATGCACGCGTGCGAGACTGCCGACGCGCTCGAGATGAAGACCGTGATTGTGCCCCGCCAGGCCGGCGTGTTGTCGGCGCTCGGCATGCTGATGGCCGACGTCACGAAGGACTACACCGCGAGCGTGTTGACGCGCGCGAGCGAGCTGTCGGTCGCCGATCTCGAGCAGCGCTTCGCGCCGCTCGTGGCGCAGGGACGTCGCGATCTGGCGAAGGAAGGCCTGACCGGAACGAAGGCGGTCTGCGCGAAGTGGGTCGATGTGCGGTATGTGGGCCAGTCGTACGAGATCTCGCTGCCGTTCACGCCCGCGTACCGCCGCGCATTCGACGCGCTGCACGGCAAGACCTACGGCTACTCGAACCCCGATCGCCCGGTCGAGGTGGTCAACATCCGGGTCGTAGCGACCGGCAAAGCACAGAAGCCGACTCTTTCGCCAAAAACGACATCGGGTGTCGTTTCCAAGAAACGACACCCGATGTCGTTTTCGAAGGGACCGAAGGTGATCACTGGGCCCGAGGCCACGATCTACATTCCATCCAACTGGAAATGGCGCGTCGACGCGATGGGCAACGTCATATGCACGCGATAGATTTCGAAGTCTTCAAGAATCTCTACCTCGCCATCGCCGAGGAGATGGGCGTCACGCTCTGCCGCACGGGGTTCTCGCCCAACATCAAGGAGCGGCTCGACTACTCCTGCGCGGTTTACGACGCCGACGGAGAGACGATCGCGCAGGGCGATCACATGCCGGTGCATCTCGGCGCGATGCCTTTGTCGGTGCGCGCCGCGATCGACAGTGTCCCGATGCAGCGCGGCGACATCGTCGTACTCAACGACCCGTTTCAGGGCGGCACCCATTTGCCGGACATCACGCTCGTGTCGCCGGTCTTCGTGGGCAAAGACAAACGGCCGACTTTCTATGTCGCGAACCGCGCGCATCATTCCGACGTCGGCGGCATGAGCCCCGGATCGATGCCGGTGGCGCGGGAGATCTACCAGGAGGGCCTGATCATCCCGCCGATCCTGATCGCGAAGAACGGCGCGATCGTGAAGGACGTCTGGAGTCTGATTCTCGCCAACGTGCGCACGCCGGACGAGCGCGAGGGCGATCTCTCCGCGCAGATCGCCGCCAACCGTGTGGCGGAGCGGCGGCTTCTCGACGTTGTCCGGAAGTACGGGAAGTCGCGCGCGGTGGGATTTGCGAAGGCGCTTCAGGACTACACCGAGCGCGTCGTCCGCGCGGCGATCGCGAAGATTCCGCCGGGCGTCTACGAATTCGAGGACGCGCTCGACGATGACGGGTTCGGATCGGGGCCGGTCGCGATCCGGGCGCGCATCACCGTCAAGGGCGGCCGGGCGACGATCGATTTCACCGGGAGCGCGCCACAGGTGACCGGCAGCGTGAACGCGAACTTCGCCATCACCCTATCGGCGTGTCTGTACGCGTTTCGCTGTCTGGTGGACGAAGATGTGCTCTACAACGCCGGCGTGGCGAGGCCGCTGACCGTGATCGCGCCGGCGGGTTCGATCGTCAACGCGCTGAAGCCGAGCGCGGTCGCCGGCGGCAACGTCGAGACGTCGCAACGGATCACCGACGTGGTCTTTGGCGCGCTCGGCAAGGCGCTGCCGGATCGGATGCCCGCGGCCAGCCAGGGCACGATGAACAACATCACGCTCGGCGGCGCCTCGCCCACGCGATTCGCCTACTACGAGACCATGGCCGGCGGCATGGGCGGCCGGCGCGGCCTCGACGGTTTGAGCGGCGTGCACACGCACATGAGCAACACGCGCAACACGCCGGTCGAAGCGATCGAGCACTATTTGCCCGTGCGCATCAATCAGTACGCGCTGCGCAAGGGCAGCGGCGGCGCCGGCGCGTCGCGCGGCGGCGACGGCATCGTTCGCGAGTACGAAATGCTGACCGACGTGTCCGTCACGCTGCTGTCGGACCGCCGCGAGCGCGGGCCCTACGGCGCGCAGGGCGGAAAGCCCGGCGCGCCGGGCCGCAACACGCTGATTCGCGACGGCCGCGACGAGCGGCTCCCCGGCAAGGTGCAGGTGTCGCTGAAGAAAGGCGACCGGCTGAAGATCGAAACGCCGGGCGGAGGCGGGTATGGCGCGTAAAGGCCTCTTCGGCTGGTGGCACGAAGGCGACGCGCCGGCGAAGAAGGCGCTCATCGCCGCGTCGCTCGGATGGATGCTCGACGCCTTCGACGTGATGCTCTACGCGCTCGTGCTGACGTCGTTGATGGCGGATCTCCATCTCGACTCGGGCACCGCGGGCTGGATCGCATCGGTGACGTTGATCGCCGCCGCCGCCGGCGGCCTGGCCTTCGGCGTGCTCGCCGACCGGCTCGGCCGCACGCGCGCGCTGATGCTGAGCGTGCTGCTCTATTCGATCTTCACTGCGGCGTGCGGGTTTGCGCAGTCCGCGATCCAGCTCGCGATCTTCCGGATCTTCCTCGGCATCGGCATGGGCGGCGAGTGGGCGAGCGGCGCGGCGCTTGTGTCCGAGACGTGGCCCGATCGCGTGCGCGGCCGCGCGCTCGGGTTCATGCAGAGTTCGTGGGCGGTCGGCTACGCGCTCGCCGCGGTCGTGAACTACCTCGTCCAGGACGTCGCCGGCCTCAATTGGCGCTATGTCTTCTTCGTCGGCGTACTGCCGGCGCTCATCACGCTGTGGGTCCGCCGCAATGTCGAAGAACCCGCGATCTGGCGCCGGGCGCGCGCCGAATCGAAGCCCGCGACCATTCGCGAGGCCGTCGCCGGCAAGATGCTCGGGATCACGGCGGCCGTGACGCTGATGAACGCCTTTTCCCTGTTCGGATGGTGGGCGTTCAATTCTTGGATTCCGGCCTACCTCCGTCTGCCGGTCGCGAGCGGCGGCATCGGTTTCTCCGGGTCGCTGATGTCCGGCCTGGTCTTCGTGAACCAGATCGGCATGTGGTTCGGCTACATCACGTTCGGATTCATCAGCGACGCGACGGGACGCAAACGCGCGTACGTCGTTTACCTCGTGCTCGCCGCCGTGTCGGTATGGGCGTACACCTCGACGGCGAATCCGTGGATCCTGCTCGTCCTGGGTCCGATCACGTCATTCTTCGCCACCGGCTACTTCAGCGGATTTGGCGCCGTCACGGCCGAGCTCTATCCGACGGCCGTGCGCGCGACCGCCCAGGGATTCACGTACAACCTCGGCCGCATCGCCAGCGCGGCCGCGCCCTGGCTCGTGGGCGACTTCGCCAAGACGCACGGCTATCCGGCCGCGCTCTCGATTGCGGCGACGGCGTTCCTTTTTGCGGCGATGTGCTGGACCTTTATTCCGGAAACGAAGGGCCGAACTATTACTTCGTGATCTTCGTCACGGCTCCCAGAAGATAGTGGAGGGTGACGCGGTCGCCGGGCGCCATGTCCATCGGCACCGATTCGTCGCCGACGCGGGCGTGGCGGATTTCTTCTTCTGGATCCTCGGGATCGGTCCAGAACACATCGAGCGACACCTGGCCGTGGATGGACACGGGCTGGATGCGGTTGACGATCGCTGTGCGGGTGCCTTTGAGCATGGACAATCAGTATTATCGGAACCAGGGGAGACAGAGATGAGAAAGATGAGCCAGTTCGTTATCGTCGCCGCCAGCCTGTGCCTGGCGGCCGGCCTCGGCGTTTCAGCGCAAACGGCACTGCCAAAGGCGACGGATCTGCTCGCGAAGTCCGCCGCGGCGCTCGGGGGCGCCGATGCCTACAAGGCCGTCAAATCCATCCGCGCCCGCGGCACGTTCGAGATGCCCGCGCAGAATGTCAGCGGCACCGTCGAGATCATCCAGGCGCGTCCGGCCCAGGTCCGTCTGACCGTCGCTATCCAGGGCATCGGCACGATCGAGAACGGCTGCGACGGCAAGATCGGCTGGTCGCTCGATCCGATGAGCGGCGCGTCGCTCATGCAGGGCAAGGCCCTCACCGACGCCATCAGCGAAGCCCAGTTCGACGCGTCGATGTATCCGCCCGACTACGTCAAGGAAGCGACGACGCTCGACAAGACGACGTTCGGGAACCGGCCGGCGTACAAGCTCAAGGTCGTCACCAGGTTCAACTCGGAGAGCACGATCTACCTCGACGCCGAGACTTACTACCCGATCGGCTCGGAGAAAGTCGCCGAAACGCCGATGGGCGCGATGCCGACGACGATCAGCACGGGCGAGTTCAAGAAGTTCGGCGGCTTCATGCAGCCGACGACGATGGTGCAGGCGGCGATGGGGTTCGAGCAGATCATCCGCGTGACCTCCTACGAATACGACGTCGTGCCGGCGTCGGCCTTCGATCTGCCGCCCGCGATCAAAGCGCTCATTAAGTGAAAGGCCTCATCGCCGCGTTGCTGTGGTTGGGACTGGCTGCGCCGGCGGCGCAGTCGTCACACGCGCAGCTCTTCGACGAAGTCTGGCAGACGATCAACGACGCCTACTACGACCCGACGTTCGGCGGGCTCGACTGGGCGGCGGTGAAAGCCGAGCTTCGGCCGAAAGCCGCGGCGGCCTCGTCGATCGATGAGACACGGGCGGTGATCAACGAAATGCTCAAGCGCCTCGGACGCTCGCATTTCGCGCTGCTGGCCTCCGGCGGGTCGGCGAGCGAGTTTGCGCTGCGCGGCACGGCCGTGGTGCCGATCGAATTCCGCGCGATCGACGGCGATGTGGTGATCACCAAAGTCACGCCCGGGTCGTCGGCGGCGCGCGCGGGACTCGAAGCCGGTCAGGTGATCACATCGGTCGACCGGGTGACGCTGACCGCGCCGGCGGCGAGCGAGTTGCCGGTCGTGACCTGGCGCCGGGCAAATGCCGTGCTGCACGGCGTCGCCGGCACGAAGGCCGAACTCGTCGTCAGGACGCCGAATCTGGATGTGCTGTATTTCTCGGCACCGCGCGAGGTTGAAGTCGGCGAGCGCGTGCAGTTCAGCAACCTCCCGCCCATGGCGGTCCGCGTTGACGAGCGCGCGCTGGCGACGCCCGGCGGCCGGAAGGCGGGGTTGATCGGATTCAACATCTGGATGGCGGCCGTCGATGCGCCCGTGGCGAAGGCCGTCGATCGCTTCCGTTCCGCCGACGGGTTGATCTTCGATCTGCGCGGAAATCCCGGCGGACTCGCCGGGATGATCATGGGGATGGCGGGGCACGTGCTCGACACGCCGGGTGTGATCGGCACGATGCGGACGCGTCAGGTGCCGAAGCTCGAGTTTGTCGCGAATCCGCGGCGCTCCACGCCGGATGGCCGCGCGGTGGCGCCGTTCGCGGGACCCGTCGCGATTCTCGTCGACGAACTGACCGCGAGCGCATCGGAGTGTT
>SCUN01000268.1 GCA_004297655.1 Acidobacteriota bacterium
CTTCGCCGCGGCGCTCCGTTGCCGCATACGCGATGACGCCATAGATCCCGACGGCCGCGAGAATCAGCGCGGCGCCGCCGAAGATCAGCATCAGCCGCATGCCGAGCGCCTGACGCTGGATCGTATCGCCGACGATCGACGACAGCGGAAGCACATCCACCGGCGCGAGCGGCTCCGTCTTCCGCATCTCCGCGCGGATCATCGACTGCAGCGACATCGGATCGGCCGCGGCGGTGTGCAGCACGACCGTCCGCCGGGGCGGCGTGATCTGACGGTCCGACTGGTAGTACGACGGCTCGGCCGGATCAGTGATCGCCTTCTGGCGGATGTCCTCGACGACGCCGATGATCTCGACTTCGCTTTGGGGATTGATGTCGGGATAGCCCGCGAGGAAGTGGATGCCGATCGGATCGCGCCCGTTCAGGTAGCGCTGCGCGAACGTCTTGTTGATGATGGCCACCGGCGTCGTGCCCTGGCGATCGGCGTCGCTGAAATCTCTGCCCGCGAGGAGCTTCGTGCCCATCGCGTCGAAAAACCCGGGACTGACGAAGCGCTGGCGCGTGCCCTTCGGATTGGCCGTGTCGAACGCTTCGCCCTTGATCTGCAGCAGCAGCGAACTCTCCGGCGTGAGCCGTAACGGGAAGTTCGCCGTGTCGCCGACGGCGACAACGCCTGATTGCTGGCGCAGCCGGCCGAGCAATTCCTGGAAGGCGGCGTCGATGGCCTCGGAGGTTCGGTACTTCGGCCCGGTCAGCGCGACGTCAAAGACGACCCGGCCCTCCGTCTTGAATCCCGGATCGACCGTGCGGAGATTCGCGAAGCTCCTCACCAGCCAGCCGGCGCCGGCGACGAGCATCACCGACAGCGCGACCTCCGCGACCATCAACGCGCTCAGCCAGCGCGCCGTTGCGCGTCCGCCGGATGCCGAACGGCCGCTCTCGTTCATCAAGGTCTTGAGATCCGTCCCCGCGAGCCGCAGCGCCGGCGCAAACCCGACGATGATCCCGCTCACCGCCATCACCGCGAGCGCGAAGATCAGCACGTTCGAATCGAACGCGACCGCATCGAGGCGCGGCAGCTTGCCCGCGCCGGCCGAGAGCATCACCCGGATGCCGGCGTATGCGAGCGCGAGACCCGACGCGGCGCCGACCGTTGCGAGAATCACCGACTCGGTCAGCAGCTGGCGGACGATTCGGGCGCGGCCGGCGCCGAGCGCCACGCGCACGGCCATCTCCCGCGCACGCGCCGCGCCCCGAGCCAGCAGCAGATTCGTGACGTTCACGCACGCCAGAACGAGCAACAGCCCGGTCGCGGAGAGCACGACGAGCAGGATATTGCTGAGGTCGCCCACGATCTGATCGACGAGCGGCTTCACGACATAAATGCGGTTCTTCGCGCTGGCCGGATAGTCGCGCGCGACGCCGTCCATCACCGGCGCCATCTCGTTCCGTGCACGCGCGAGCGGCGTGCCGGGCTTCAGCCGGATGTAGCCCTCCCAGCTGTGGCCGATGTCGGTGGGATTGAGCCGCGCCGCAAACCAGAAGTCCGCGTTGTGCGGCACGTCGAAGCCCTCCGGCGCCACGCCCGCGACGATCGGCGTCCCTTCGGCGAAATGCGCCGGCTTGCCGACCACGGCCGGGTCGCTCCCGAACAGATCGCGCCACGCGCGCCGGGAAATCACAATCGCGGGAAACCCGCTCGTCTGTTTGAAGTGATCCGCGGTGAACCCGCCCAGCGTCATCGGCAGCCCGAACGTCTCGAAGAAACCGTCGGTCACGCCAAAGACCGTCGTCTTGATCGGTTGGCCGTCGTCTCGCACGAACGTCAGATCCTGCTGGATCGTGCCGACCGCCCGCTCGACCGAGATCTTCGCCTCGTTGAGCCGCATGAGCTCGACCGGCGAGACCAGCCCGGTCGTCACGCGGCCGTCGGTCAGCGTCGTCCTCAGGCCGTAGAGGTCTTCAGATTTCGGATATGGGAGCGGCTTCAGAAGCGCGGCGTTGACGGTGCTGAAGATCGCCGTCGTGGCGCCGACGCCCAACGCCAGCGTGAGAATGGCCGAAAACGCAAACCCGGGCGACTTGCGCAGATGCCGCAGTGTGAACCGGACGTCCTGAAGGAATGTGGCCATGGCGAGATTAGACGCCATGAACGACAGATTTGATCGCCTGTCCGTTAACGAATACCCATGCCTTGAAGCCGCCGGAGATTGTCGAGGGCCGGCTGGTATCCGGGGTCGATCGCCAGCGCCCGGCGAACGTACTGCATCGCTTCCGGGAAACGGCCGGACGCGGCCAGCCCGCCCGCGAGGTTGTTCAGCAGCATCGCGGAGCCGGGCTCGAGCTCGACCGCGCGCTGGAAGTGCGGGAGCGCGTCTTTCGCGCGCCCGCGCGAGAACAGCAGCGACCCGAGATTCACGTGCGCGTCGGTGAAATCCCCGTTGATCGCGAGCGCGCGCGTGTACGCCGCGACCGCTTCGGCCGGGCGATTGAGTTTGTCGAGCGCGTTGCCCAGGTTATAGAACACGCGCTCGTCTTTCGGCGTCTGCGCGGCGGCCTTCCGAAAGTGCGGCAACGCCTCCGCGGTCCGGCCCTGCGCCATCAGCGCGTTGCCGAGGTCGTTGTGCGCATCGGCCGTCCTGTCGTTGATCCTGATCGCGCGCTCGAGCAGCCCGATCGCGTCCGCCACGCGGCCCTGCGCCAGGTACATGCTGCCGAGATACTCCAGATGATCCGGATTCGACGGCTCGTCGCGCACCTGTTTCTCCGCAAGTTCGAGATGCTGCTGGTCCGCGCGCTCGTTGAAATCACGCACGAGCCGCTCGGCGTCAGCCGTCGTTTGCGGCATCAACTGCAGGCCCAGTTCCGCCATCTCATCGGTCGAGTTCGGCCCGAACATCACGCGCACCGGCGGATGCATCGGATTCTCGGGGTTGTCGTCCGAGTTATCGAACGTGTACTTCATCGTCAGCGTCGTGCCCGCCGGGAGCGCGATCGGCGACAGGTAGCGGTAGTTCTGCTGCCAGTGGAATTCCCATTCCTTGATGTGAATCAACGTCTTCGTCGCGCCGCCCGGTAGCGCGGCGGTCACGAGCATGTCCTTGCCGAGATAGTGCGCATGCGGCATCACGCTCAGCAGTTCGACCGGCACGGGCAGCGTGTAGGTGTCGGTGACCACGTAGTCGCTCTTCCCGGCGGGGATGTCGATGATCTCCGTGCCCATGCGGACCGTCATCGGAGAACGCGTCGGCGGCGTGTCAGTCAAATACAGCGCCACGGTCGGCTGCACGGGGATCGGCTGATCCCCCGGAATGAGGTGCACTTCGAGCACGAGATCGGCGCCGCGATCGAGGCGCCACGGCATGTCCTTCGGCGACACGATCGGCCCGCGCCCCGGCGCCCACCCGATGAAATGTCCGCCCGGATCCTGCGCGCCCTGGCGCGCCATGCCTTCGAAGCCGGGCTGCCCGTCCATGCCGTCGCGGCGCCGCGACGTGGTGGTCCGATCGACGCGAATCACCGCGTGGTGCACCGGCGCGCCGCCGGTCTTGAACTCCACGGCGCGGACGTACTTCGTCGCGTCGAGCGGCACGCGCATCACGAGATTGCGATACACGTCGCGCGGCGACGGTTTCAACATGAACGGTTTCGGGAGCGTGACGATGAGATCGGGCGTGCCGGTCTGCCAGCCGCCGGGAAACACCGGCGCCTTCGGCAGATCGGCGGCATTCCCTTCGAGCGCGCCGCCCTTCACCCAGCGCTGGATCAGATCGATCTGGTCCTGCCGGAGCCGGCGATTGCCCTCGATCGGGAACTCACCCGGCTCAGGGAGCCAGGGCGGCATGTGCCGCGCGGCGGTTTCTTCGCCGATCTCCTTCGCGTGTTTCTTCGCGTCGGCGTACGCAAAGAGCGGAAACGGCGCCACTTCGCCCTCGCGATGGCACGTCACGCAATTGGCGTAGAAGACCGGCGCGACGTCTCGGGTGAACGTCACGTCCTTCGGCGGCGCGGGCGGGGGCGGCGTGGACGGACCGCAGCCCGCAGCCGCGACGAGCGCGGTGACGATCACGAGTTGACGAAGAGGCGTTCGCATTGTGGAGTGCCGTCGAAAAATCCGCGCCGGAGAATTGTACAGGCAAGCCTCGAATATTCCCGTCTCGGCAGCGTCGTCGCGGCGCCGTTCCGGGCCAAACGAGAGGGAACGCAACGGTACATCGCTTGCAGCTGAAATCCCTGAAAGGAGTGCGTCATGAAGATGATGCGATGGGATCCATTTCGCGAGCTCGAGACGCTCTCGAGCCGACTCAACCAGTACCTCGGGCCGCCGGCGGTGACCGACGAAGAAGCCGCGTTCGGCGAATGGGCGCCCGCCATGGACATCGAGGAGACGCCCACCGAGTACGTGATGCGCGCCGACCTGCCTGACGTGAAAAAAGAGGAAGTCAAAGTCGGCGTTGACAACGGCGTGCTCAGCCTCGAAGGCGAGCGCAAGCAGGAAAAGACCGAGAACACGAGGAAATTCCACCGAGTTGAGCGCGTCTACGGCAAGTTCGTCCGCCGGATTGCCGTGCCCACCGACGTCGATCAGCAGAAGATCCTCGCCGACTTCAAGAACGGCGTGTTGACCGTTCATCTGCCGAAGTCCGCGTCGGCCACGCCGCGGTCGATCGACGTGAAAGTGGCCTAGCCAGGAGTCCGACATGTCACTCACAGTCGTAAGCACCGAACTCCAGGAGCGCGTGAAGAACGAGCTGACCTGGGATCCCCAGGTGACGTCGCCGAACATCGGCGTCACCAGCAACGACGGCACCGTGATGCTGAGCGGGTTCGTCACGAGCTACGCGGAGCGGATGGCGGCCGAGCAGGCGGCGTTGCGCGTGCGCGGCACGCGCGGCGTGGCCAACGAGCTGGTCGTCCGACTCACGGGCGAGCGCATCGATCCGGACATCGCGCAGGACGCGGTGCGGGCGCTGAAGTTCAACCTCAGCGTGCCGGCCAGCGTGAAGGTCGCCGTGCACAACGGCCACCTGACGCTCGAGGGCACGTGCGAGTGGAAGTACCAGCGCGACGCCGCCGAGAAGGCCGTGCGGATGCTCCCGGGCGTGCGTGGCGTGTCGAACTACATCGCCGTGTCGCCGAAGGTGTCGCCGGAACTGGTGAAGGACAAGATCGAGGACGCGCT
>SCUN01000269.1 GCA_004297655.1 Acidobacteriota bacterium
GGGCGCGAGGCGCTGGGTGAGCGACCTCGGCCAGGACATCCGATACGCGCTCCGCATGCTGCGCGCCAACAAGGGCTTCACCGCCGCCGCCGTGCTGTCACTCGCGCTCGGCATCGGCGCGAACGCCTCGGTCTTCCGCGTTATCGACGACCTCATCCTGCGTCCGCTCGCCGTGGCCCGCGCCAACGAGTTGTTCATCCTCGAGAGCAGCGCGTCGGAAACGTCGCGGTTCTCGCATCCGGCCTATCTCGACCTCGCCGCCGCGGCGCCCGCGGCGGAGCTCTCCGTCATGACGCGGCCGACGCCGCTGCAGGTCACGATCAACGGCAGCGCCGAGCTCGTGCCGACGCAGCTCGTGTCAGCCTCCTTCTTTTCCGTTCTGCGCGTCGCACCCGGCGCCGGCCGGTTCTTCTCGGCCGCGGAAGAATCCTCGGCCGCGCCCGTCGCCGTCATCAGCGATCGCTACTGGACGAAGCAGTTCGGCCGCGCCGTCACCGCGATCAACAGCGTCATCCTCGTGAACAACACGCCGCGGACGATCGTCGGCGTCGCGCCCGAGGGCTTCCTCGGCGTGAACGTCGGCACTGCCGCCGATTTCTGGCTGCCGGTTACGGCGCAGCACGACGTGCGCTACCGGTCCAACGCGAACAACTACAACGCGGACGACAGCCAGCCCTGGGTGCCGCAGCGGGGCATCTCGTGGCTGGCGATCCTGGGGCGCGATCCTCAGCGCGGCGCGGGCGGCGCCCAGGCCGCGCTCTCGGCGCGCTACGCGCAGCTCGTGGCCGACGTCGCGAAGGACATCCAGAATCCCGACCGGCGCGCACGCGCGCTCCGCGATCACCTCGTCGTGAAGTCCGGCGCGCGCGGCGTCTCCGACACGCGCGAGCAGGCGACGCCCGCGCTGGCCGTGCTCATGGGCATGGTGGCGCTCGTGCTGCTCGTCGCCTGCGCGAATCTCGCGAACCTGCTCCTCGCGCGCGGCGCCGCGCGCAGCCGTGAATTCGCGCTGCGGCTCTCGATCGGCGCGCGCCGCGGCCGCCTGATCCGCCAGCTCCTCACCGAAAGCCTGACGCTCTCGGCCATCGGCGGCGCCGCCGGCTTCGCGCTCGCGTTTTGGGGTTCGACGGCGCTGGTGAAGCTGATGTCGCGGGGACAGACGCCGCCGGCGCTCGGGATGTCGGTTGACTGGCGCATCGTGACGTTCGGCATTGGCCTCACGCTCCTGACCGGCCTTGGCTTCGGACTCCTGCCGGCGCTGCGCCTCTCGCGGCCGGAACTGGTCGACGCCATGAAATCGGGCGGGCGCGTCGTCGGCGCCGGCCGCCGCGGACGGTTGCCGCTCGTCAAGACACTCGTCGGCGTGCAGGTCGCGATCTCGCTGCTGCTGCTCGCCGGCGCGATGCTCTTCTTCCAGACGTTCCGCAACTACATCCGCGTCGAGGCCGGCTTCGACCGCGAACACGTCGTGACCGCGCGCTTCGATACACGCCTCGCCGGATATACCGAGGCCGAACTGCCGGGTGTGTACGCGCGCCTTCTCGACGAGGCAGGCCGCGTGCCCGGTGTGCGATCGGTCACACTCGGCCGCGTCGGGCCCGCCACCGGCTCGATCAGCTCCAGCAGCGTCGTCATCGAGGGCTACACGCCGAGCGCCACCGAGGATGTCGTCATCAACGAAGAGACCGTGGGGCCGGCCTACATCTCGACGCTCGGGATGCGTCTCATTGCCGGCCGCGATTTCACCGCGTCGGACGACGCGCGCAGCCGCCGGGTCGCGATCATCAACGAGACGATGGCGAAGAAGTTCTTCGGCAACCAGAATCCGGTGGGCCGCGGATTCGGGTACGACCGGGCCACCGAGACCGAGATCATCGGCGTGGTCGCCGACGCGCGCAGCAGCGGGTTGCGCCGCGACGTGCCGCCGATGGCGTACTACGCGCTGGCGCAGAACCCGTCCGACTACGCGCGCAATTTGTACGTGAGGACCGACGCGAACCCGAACACCGTCATTGCCGGCGTCCGCGAGGCGATCCGGCGCGCGGCGCCCGGCCTCGCGGTGCGCGAGGTCGTCTCGCTCGGCGAATTGACCGAGCGCACGGTCGCGGCCGAACGGCTCGTCTCGGATCTCACGGGCCTCTTCGGCTTGCTCGGTGTCCTCGTCGCCAGCCTCGGTCTCTACGGCACGATCGCGTACTCAGTCGCGCGCCGTACGAACGAGATCGGCGTGCGGCTCGCGCTCGGCGCGTCGCCGTCGGGGGTGCGGTGGATGGTCGTCAAGGAAACGCTCGCGCTCGTTGTGGTCGGCGTGGCGGCCGGCGCCGCGCTGATGCTGCCGCTCGGCCAGTTGCTCTCGAGCGTGCTGTTCGGCGTGAGCGGTCGCGATCCGCGAACGCTCGCGATTGCGTCAGCCGCCGTCATCGTGATCGGCCTTCTGGCCGGCGCCGTACCGGCCTGGCGCGCGTCGCGCGTCAATCCGACGTCAGCGTTGCGGGCGGACTAGCCGGGACTGAAGTCCCGGCCTACGCAACTGACTAGCCGGGACTAAAGTCCCAGCCTACGTTCGATCCGCCGGGACTGAAGTCCCGGCCTACGTGGGGTCCGTAGGCCGGAGCTTCAGCTCCGGCGTCACTTTCGATTCTTCCAGATCCGTTCTTCCCAGTCCTGCCGGTTGAACCCGCGCGCGATGTCGTTGACGAGGCTCGCTTTCCAGACGTAGCCGAGCTGCAGCGAATCGCCCGGGCTGGCCGCGCCGGCATCAACCGCCATGCCCGACGCGTCGACCGTCGGCCGCGTCTTGACCATGCGCATCGCGGAGAAGACGCCGAGCAGCCGCTTCTGAATCCCGGACATCATCTGGTTCGCTTCGTTCTCGTACACGCCGTTCGACACGGCGACGACCGGCGCGCCCGACATGCCGGGGAACGCCGAGACGTCCACGAGAAACACGGGCTCGCCCTGGAAATCCACCGCCGGCTCCGACGCGAGGTGGCCCGTCTTCCATACGGGCAGGAAATTCTTCGTGTCGAAGAAGCCGTACGGATAACCGAGCAGCGTGGCCTGCGTCGCGGGCCGCACCTTCATGTCGATCTGCGTATGGATTTCCGAGAACACGAAGAGCTGGCCGCGTCCGTCGTAAAGCTGCGGCACGATCGGCACGAGCACGACGTCGGCTTCCGGAAACTCCGTGCTCCGGATCCAGATCGGCTCGCCGGTCTTGGTGTAGAGCGGGATGTTGACGGGGAAGTAGCTCGACGGTTCTTCGCGCGACGCGTGGAAGTAGAACTGCAGCCGGTCGCCCTTCGGCGGCGCCTGCGACAGCGGTTCGTTTCCGGTGACGACGTGGTAGTTGGTGACGAGGAAGACCATGTCGGGGACGTTGCCCCGCGTGGTCGCATACAGAAAGCCCGTGCCCTGCGAGACCTGCCGGTTGCCGTTGGCCAGGAGCACCGGCGTCGTCATCAGCGACATCGACTCGATGGAACTCTGGGCCGCGAGGGCGCCCGCGCTGAGCGTGGCGGCAATGAGGACGGGGAGCGCTCGCTTCATCTGTCACAACTATAGACGTAGCTTCCCGGCAACTGGTGTTTCTTCAAGGTAGAGCGCGCGCGTATTGCCCACAATTGAGTAGAGCAGAGTCAACCCTAGGCCGATCGCCGTGCCGATGCCGGCGGCGTCGAGCCAGAGGATCTCGGAACCGGCCATCGTCACGGTGGGTTTGAACAACGCGAAGACGTTGCCGCCCGCGAGCAGGATGCGCAGCTCTGTCGGCCCGAGTTTGAAGAACGTCATCCGGAAGGTGTGGCGCGTGTAGGTGGCGAGATACACCTCCGCCGAGAGCAGCAGATACGCGATCAGCACCGCGAGGGCGACCGTCAGATGCATGTAGCCCGACATCCCGAGCCCCACGAACATCATCGTCGCGCCCAGGCAGTCGATGACGTGATCAACGTAGAACCCGTAGCGCGGGCGCTGGCGGTTGCGCACCCGCGCGAGCGTGCCGTCGAGGCTGTCGCCGAACCAGTTGATCGCGAGAAACACGTTGACGAGGAGCAACGCGGGCGGCCACGTGCGCGCCCAGGCGTACGACAGGCCCGTGCCGGCCATCGCGATCGCCGCGAGCACGGTCAGGTGATCCGAGTTGACCGCCCGCGGCATCCGCTCCGCGAGCCACACGAGCACGCGGCGCTCGATGCCGTTGAGGACGCTGGTCTGCAGGCGGGCGGCATTCTGGAAGGTCGTCATACCCGGTAATGCGTCGTCCAAGGGCCAAAGGGCTCATCACCTTGGAGGGCCATGGAGCCGTGGAGACTCAGTCTTTCAAAAAGCTCTCTGAAAAACTGGGGGTCTCTCCATGGCCCTCCACGGCCCTCCAAGGTGGAAGCTCTAATGCCGGTTGGCCGCCCGCGCCGTGGCTGGTTCGACGATGAAGCTGATGAAGATCATGACGACGGCGGAGGCGATGAGGAGGGCGGAGGCGGCGGGGTGGGCGGACTCGATGAGCAGGCCCGAGACGAGCGCCGCCGCCGAGAGAATCAGGTCGTTGGCGCGCGCGCCCATCGAGATGCGGTGCTCGCGATCGTCCGCCGGATACATCCGCGCGGAGAACCACTGATGGAGCCGCAGCGTCGTCGCGCCGAAGCCGCCGAAGATCGCGGCGACGAGAATCGCGGGCGCGTAGGTTCGCGGCAGCCAGCCCCACACGAGCCAGATCGCCACGGCGACGCTGATCGAGAAGACGCTCGCGCCGGCCTGGTGGAACTGCCACCACCAGAACGCGGCCGCGCGATCGGCGCGCCGCGGGGTCTCGCCGCGCGCGACGGTGTCGAGCGCCGCGCGGACTTCGTGCGCGGATCGAAAGCGATCGCCGGCCGACTTCTCCAGGCAGCCCGCGACGACGGGCCGGAGCGGCGCCGGAACGCCTGAAAGATCCGGCTCGGCGCTGAGGATCTTCGCCATCGTCGCCGGGCCGCGCTCGCCGCCGAACGGGTGCCGGCCGCTCGAGAGTTCCGCCAGCATCACGCCGAGCGCGAAGATGTCGGAGGCGGCGTCCGCGGTTTCACCGCGGAGCTGCTCCGGCGACATGTAGGCCGGCGTGCCGAACACCGCGCCCGCGGCGGTGAGCGCGGCTGCGCCGGCCTCGGGCGACGCGTCGACGATCCGCGCGAGACCGAAGTCGAGGATTTTGGTGCCGCGATCCGCCGCGCGGATTACGTTCTCGGGTTTGAGATCGCGATGGATGACGCCGTGGTCGTGCGCAAACGCGACGGCGTCCGCGACGGCTCGCCCCGTCGCGAGCACGTCGGCGAGCGGCAACGGCCCGTCGCTGATCTCGTCGCGCAGCGTCTTGCCGTCGATGTGCTCGGCGACGAGGTACACGCCGCCGTCGAGCTCTTCGAGCGCGTAGACCGTGGCGATGCCCGGG
>SCUN01000270.1 GCA_004297655.1 Acidobacteriota bacterium
GGAGTTATTTCGAAATAACTCCCGATCCTATTTCTGCTCTGTTTTCTGCTACTTCAGCTTGGCAATCGCGGCGATCACGTCGGCCGCCGGGGCACGGTCGCCATGTTCCTTGCTGATCTTCGCGTAGCGAACGACGCCCGACTTGTCGACGAGGAACGTCGAGGGATACGAGTTCTCGCCCTTCGCGTCCCAGCGGAGGTGCAGCATGTCGACGGTCTTCAGCTCGGGATCGGTGACGAAGTGCATGTTCGACGGCACGGTCTTGCCGCTCACGAAGTCCTCGGCCTTGACCTGCACCATGTCGGCAGCGCCCGGATAGATGAAGACCACATTCGCGCCGGCCAGTTCCTTCGCGTGGGTGATGAAGTCACCCACCTGCCGATTGCAGAACGGGCACTGATACCCGACCCAGCCTCGCAACATCACGACGACGACGGGGCCTGTCTTGGCAAGACCACTCAGGCTGACCTTCGTGCCGTCGAGCTTGGCCAGTGTGAAGTCCTTGAACTTGTCGCCGACGGCGGGCGGCGCCATCGACATCATCATGTCCGGCTTCTTCATCTCCTGCATCGGCATCTTCATTTCCTGAGCCGACAGGGACGAAAGGGACAACGCGAGCATCACGGTAGAACCCAGCAGTTTTCTCATGCCGGGTTCTACGGAGGCGCCGGCGCGACGGTTACACGCGCTACTTACTGAGCAGCATGACGAGATAGCCCACGGTCCCGACGGCGAGCGACGTGAGCGCGACCGTGCGATGCAGATTCCTGCGGTTTGACCCGCCGACCCGCTCGTCGTCATCCGGCGCGAGCGCGGACGTGGCCAGGAAGCCGGCGTCGGCCGTCATCATGAGCAGCGCGTGGGCCCAGCGCTTCGTTCGGCCGTTCGGGTCGTGCCGGGAGGCGACGAGATTCCACACGCCCGTGGCGGTGTTGATCGCGAACAAGCCGCCGATGGTGGCGCCCACGGCGACGTGGGCGCCCTTCTTGCCGTCGGTCGGGTTGCTATAAAGCGACTGCCCGAGCAGCATCTCGGTGCCGGCGAGCGGCAGCATCGCGAAGCTGCCGATCTTGTGCACCTTGGCGCGAAGCCGATATGCGTCGCTGTACTACACGGCCGGAGGCGGCGGAGGCGCCGGCGTCTGCGCCGGCACGGGAGCGATGAACAGAAACGCGGCAAACGGCATCGACACCATGCGCTACCTCACAAGATTGACCTCGAACGACAGCGTGCGGCCGCGACGGATCTGGAGGTCGGTCTCGAAGGTGTCGTAGCCGTTCTTCTTGATCACCAGGTGATGTACGCCTTCCGGAAGTTGAATGACGAACCGGTCGGCGCTCGTGAGCGACTGCTTCTGCCCGTCCAGCGTGATCTCCGCGTCAGCCGGACGCACGCCGACCGACAACGTGCCGAACGCGCGCGGATCGACCACTGGCGTCTCCGGCGCGCGCGGTTCTTCGCGCGGAAGGTCCCTTGGCGCCGAGCGCGGCGGCACGCGCGGATCGGGCAACGGCTCGCCGCGATCGCGATCCGGAATCGGATATCGCGGCACCGGACGCGGCTCATCCGGCTGGCCGGGCGCGAGCGGCAGCATCGTGTGGAGAATCCGCTGATCGGAATGCGGCCCGAAGTACCGGCGCTCGCTCCACGTGCGGTACCCGGCGAGATACAACGTGATCTCGTGATCCCCCGGGCGCAGATGCAGACGCTGGAACACGCCATCGAAGTCGTCCACGATGCCGGCGCGCGCGCCGTCCACGTAGACCTCGGTTTCCCTAGGCGTCGCCTGGATCCTCAGATCCGAGTCGTCGGAGTAGTAACGGTAGGGATACTGGTACGGGTACGGATACCCCCAGCCCCAACCCCACGGATAACCCCAGGGTCCGTACCACGGCGGATACACGACGGTCGGCTGGCGTTGCGGCGATACGACGATCACCGGCCCGCGAGATGGCCCTCGGCGCTGGGCCAGTGCTTCGGACGGAAGCAGGACGGCCAAACCAAGAAGGATGAGGGCAGATGCGACGAGACGACGGGACATAGAGACCTGGACTCTCCAGGCAGGGGCGGCAACCACACATAGAGCAAGCCGCGTACCAAGGGGCGTGCCGCCGGCGGGGGACATTAGAATAAGAAGATCGTGTCTTCAGATTTCATCCGGGAGATCGTCACCGCCGACAATGCGTCCGGAAAGCACGGCGGACGCGTCGCGACGCGGTTTCCTCCCGAGCCCAACGGATATCTCCACATCGGCCATGCCAAGGCGATGTGCCTGAATTTCGGCGTCGCGCGCGACTTTTCCGGCACGTGCAACCTCCGGTTCGACGACACGAATCCGGTCAAGGAGGATGTCGAGTACGTCGAGTCCATTCTCGAGGACGTCACGTGGTTGGGATTCAAATGGGACCACGACGCGCCGCTCTACGCGTCGGACTATTTCGAATGGCTGTACGAACGAGCCGTCGAGTTGATCGGCAAGGGCCTCGCCTACGTGGATTCGCTCACCGCGGATGAAATGCGCGAGTATCGCGGCACGCTGACTGCGCCCGGGAAGAACAGCCCGTATCGCGACCGGTCGGTCGACGAGAACCTGGACCTCTTCCGCCGGATGCGTGCCGGGGAGTTTCCCGACGGCGCGCAGGTGCTGCGCGCGAAGATCGACATGGCGTCGCCGAACATCAACATGCGGGATCCCGTGTTGTACCGCATCCGCCACGCGCACCATCACCGGACCGGCGACGCGTGGTGCATCTACCCGATGTACGACTACGCGCATCCGTTGTCGGACGCGCTCGAGAAGATCACGCACTCGCTGTGCACGCTCGAATACGAAGCGCACCGGCCGCTCTACGACTGGCTGATCGCGCACGCCACCGTGCCGGCCTCGCCGCAGCAGATCGAATTCGCGCGGCTGAATCTCACCTACACGGTGATGAGCAAACGAAAGCTCCTGCAGCTCGTCAACGAGAAGCACGTGAGCGGCTGGGACGACCCACGCATGCCGACGATTTCCGGCTTGCGCCGGCGCGGCTTCACCCCCGAGGCGATCCGCCGATTCTGCGACGAGATCGGCGTGGCCAAACGCGAGAACGTCATCGACGTGGGCCTGCTCGAGTTCTGCGTGCGCGAGGATCTCAACAAGCGCGCGCCTCGCGCGATGGCCGTGCTGCGGCCGCTCAAGATCGTGCTGGAGAACTACCCCGAGGGTCAGTCCGAAGCGATGGAGGTCGTGAACCATCCGGATGATCCGTCGGCCGGCACGCGGAAGGTGCCGTTCTCGCGCGAGATCTACATCGAGCGCGACGACTTCCTGGAAGATCCGCCGAAGAAGTTCTTCCGCCTGGCGCCCGGCCGCGAAGTGCGGCTCAGAAACGCGTATCTCGTCACGTGCCGCGAAGCCGTCAAGAACGCGGCCGGCGAAATCACCGAATTGCGCTGCACTTACGATCCGGCGACGCGCGGCGGCGACGCGCCAGACGGCCGCAAGGTGAAAGCCACGCTGCACTGGGTGAGCGCCGCCCACGCGGTGGACGCGGAGGTTCGGCTGTACGACCGGCTCTTCTCCGTCGAGAACCCGGGAGCCGGCGACGCGGACTTCCTGGCGCAAATGAACCCGCACTCGCTCGAGCGCGTCGCCGGCGCCAAGGTCGAGCCGTCGCTGGCTGCGCGGCCCGCCGGCGATCGCGTGCAGTTCGAACGGCTCGGCTATTTTGCCGTCGACAAAGACAGCACCGCCGCGCGGCCGGTGTTCAACCGCACGGTGACGCTCAAAGATTCCTACCAGGTGAGAGGGTAAGAGGGTGAGGGGGTAAGTGGGTGATCGGGTGAGCCGGTGCGACGGGTGAGCCGGTGCGCACTTGCTCACCTGTCGCACCCACTCACCCGATCACCCACTTACCCCCTCACCCCCTTACCTACTCACCATCAGGGTAACTTTGTATTCGCCCTTGTCCATCAACCGGCTGGTATCCGGTAACGGCGCGAGCGACTTGACTTCAATTCGATAGCCTTCGAACGAGCCTGCGCGATTGTCCGGGTGCTCGACCTGGAGTTGATAGTTTTGGGTCCGGTGGTTCGCCGACAACTGAAACTGCAGGTACGCGTCCCCGGCGGAAATGCAGGCGGCGTTGATCGGGCACCGCCAGTCGTAACTGACTTCCGTAAACGTGACGTCGAGGCCGCCGGCCGATGCCGTCTGGCCGACTTTGAGATTCAGAGTGACCGGAAAAGAGACATCCGGACCGTTGGGATTGGCGCCGCAGCCTGCCGTGAGCAACGCGGCGCACACAAAAGTGGTCATCCAGCGAGTCATAGCGCCATCTGAAGCAGGAATCAGTCCAGCATTCATCGTCGGTCGATGACTCCAGATCAAGTCACCCAGAAGCGGTCGATCTTCGTGGCAACCCAGATACCGCCCTGCTTCTCGAGAGCAACCGTCGCGCCGGAATAACCGATGACGACACGCGCAAGCGCCTTGGTTCGCGCCGCGTCGAGGAAGTCAATCTCTGGTGCCTGCGGGTACGTGAAGAACTCCCAACCTCCCCAATGGCCTGGTCGGCACGGGAAGAGCTTTCCCCACAGATCGACGATTTCCATCGAGCGACCTATCGGCTGGTTCGGCGTCTCGCTGGCGCCCCTAGGTGCCCGCGTCTCTGCTCCGCCGATGCGAGAAACCACACTCGCGAAGATTCCGACATCGCCAGGCCGCAGCGAAATGGTCGCTCTCGACGGTAGCATCGCCGGTGGAACGATCACCTCGGTCAGATCGCCCGAGGCGAGGCGAACGGTAACCGTGCGATCGACGACCGCAAACGGAGGCGGTGTCATCGGCCACGAGTACGCGTTCCAATCCCGAGCGCCATAGATTCCACCGCCATCAGGGAGCATCACCGCAGATCGAATGCCGACGATGTCGCGCACGAGAGGATCGACGGGCGAAGAATCCTGCGCGGAGTGCCGGGCCCAGTCCTGCAGTACCTGTCTTGTCTGTCGCTCAGCCTCGGCTTTGCGGCCGGCGAATGCCATATCCGCCGCCAGCGCCAGCCGGGCGCCGAATACGAACGGACCCCGCGAACGCTGGGCCAGCGCCACCAACCACGCGAGCGCCGCCTCTCGGTCGCCGGCGGCGTACCACTCGAGCGCTAGTTCAAATCTTGCCTGGCTCGACAACTCATATGCCTGCGCGGCAACCCGCTTCCCGCGGTACTCGCCCACGACGCGGTCGGCCGCGTCACGCACCGTCGCCCAATCCGGGCGACTGCCTCTCGGACGAATCCTTTCGAACGCCTCGCCGCCTTCGACAGAGAGTGACTCGCGCAATGCTCGGACCTGTCGGTCGAGATCGATTTGAGTGAAGTCGTCCCGCCAGGGTTCCGGATGGGCTGGATCGTTGCGCTCTGCACGCTGCCAACTGATTCCTTCTCCGAACGACGGCTCCCAGTTCTCGAGTGCCTCTTGGTGCTCCGCAAGCGCGCGAGCAAAGTCGCCTCGTCTTTCGGCAAGTCGAGCCACACGTTCGTGCGCGACCACCCTCGCCGCCTTGACAGCGCCGCCGCGCTTCAAGACGTCCACGTACGCCGTCTCGGCTGCTGACCAATCACCAGTCCCTTCGAGCGCCTGCCCGAGTCTGAGGACCACAATCCAGTTCCACGGATTGTCAGCGTCGATTTCGAGCAGCCGCCGGTAGGCCGCTGAGGCCCGAGTGTAGTCGCGGCCGAAAAGCAACAGCGCCGCCAGTTCGGATTGCGCGCGGCGCCGAAAGGCCTCGCCGCCGTCTCGCGCGAGGGCGGTCAGCTGTGCAACGGCGCGGTCGAACGCCATTCGATCTGACGGCTGTCCTGCAGCTCTGGCGAGACTCGCTTGCCGCATGGCCGCGACAAAGCGAGCGCCGTCATGGTGATCCGGCGCGTCGAGCGACGCCACAAATCCGTCGACACACTCGGCGCCCGCGCCTTTCCGCTGGCACAGATCACGTATCGTGTGGTCGATCACATAGGCAAACTGATCCGAGGGACTTCCCTGCAGGTTCCGGCCGATGAAATCCCGGAAGCCGTCGAGACAGCGGTCGATATCCTGCGGCCCCAGCGGATGACGCTCTGAAATGAAGAAGCCGGTCACGAGTGGAACAGCCTGATCGCTCCATCTGTTTGGCGGATACGCGCCTGCTTGGAGCTCAGTCGCCACGGCGATCGCCTTCATCAGGTGATCGGCCCGATTGACCCTCTCCCCGCTGGTCCCCATGTTGCTACCGAGCTGAAACCCGATCTCGTACCACGCCCGCGCTGCCTCGACAGAACGCGGCCGGGCTCGCGCGAATGTCTCGAGCTGCTCGATCTGTTTCTCGTAGGGATACACGTTCGTGAATCGAAGGACCTCCAGCGATCTTGCGGTTTCGGTGCCAGGGAAGCGTCCGATGATCCCCTCGATCGTGACACGCCACTCATCGTCGGTCTGGCGCCGGCCTGTGGCGCGTTCCAGCTGTTCGAGATGCCAGGTCGCGGCCGCGGCATCTTCGCGCCCCAGTCGCGTGATCCGTTCCTTGGCCGCGGAAATGCTCTCGTCACGACCGGCGACGTTGTCGCCGTCGGTCCACGAAGTTGCCTCCGCGACCGCTTCGAGTGCGGCGACAAAGG
>SCUN01000271.1 GCA_004297655.1 Acidobacteriota bacterium
CTGGCGCGCCAGTTTGGAAGAAACAACGACGACGCGACGCGGACGATAGGCACCGATCCCGGCACCGTGATGGGCACGCTCGGCTACATGGCGCCGGAGCAGATCCGCGCGCAGCCGACCGACGCGCGCGCCGACGTCTTTTCGTTTGGCGCCGTGCTCTACGAAATGGTCAGCGGCAAGCGCGCGTTCCAGCGCGACACCGCCGCCGACACGACGACCGCGATCCTCACGCACGAGCCGCCGGAACTCGCCGCGTCGCGCGCCGACGTGCCGCCGTCGCTCGAGCGCATCGTCCGCCACTGTCTCGAGAAGAACGCGAACGAGCGCTTTCAGAGCGCGCGCGACATCGCGTTCGCGCTCGAAGCGTTGTCGGGCACCGGCGTGACCGTGCCGACCAACGCCGTGCCGGCCGCGCCGATGCCCGCGACCGCGCGGCGCGGCTTCTGGCCGATCGCCGCCGCGGCGGCGCTCGTCGCCGGCGTGTTCCTCGGCATGTTCGTCGAGCACGCGCGCACGCCGCCGGCGCCGGAGATCCGATTCACGCCGCGCACGTGGCAGAACGAGTGGATCACCAACGCCCGCTTCACCCCCGACGGCCAGAGCATCGTCTACAGCTCGGCCGTCACCGGCAGCGTGCCGTCGTTGTACGTGATGCGGCCCGGCGAAGTGACGCCGCAGGAATTGTCCGGCCCGGGCACGCACCTGCTGTCGGTGTCGCCAACCGGTGAATTGGCGGTGTTGACCGGCGCGACCAACGTGTGGGGCCACCGCGTGTTCTCCGGCACGTTGTCGCGGATGTCGGCGACCGGCGGCGCGCGCGCGTGGATGGATCACGTCACCGAAGCGGACTGGTCGCCTGACGGCAAGGAGATCGCCGTCATTCGCGAAAACGGCGCGACCTGGCAGGTCGAATATCCGGCGGGGAAGGTGCTCTACTCCGTGAAGATCGGGTACCTCAGCGACCCGCGGGTCTCGCCCGACGGCCAGCACGTCGCGTTCTTCGAGCACCAGTTGATCTACGACGATCGCGGCCACGTGAAGGTCGTCGATCGCAACGGCAAGGTCACGGTGCTCAGCGGCGACTACTGGGGCGAAGAGACGATGGCGTGGTCGCGCGACAGCCGGACCGTGTACTACGCCGCGGCCGGCGACGGTGGCCAGAGCAGCTATCAGGTCTTTGCGGTGAATATCGACGGCACGCCGGCGCCGCGCCAGGTGCTCGGCGGCCCGATTCCGCTCGGAGTCTTCGACATCGCCGCCGATGGGCGCATGCTCGTCGTGCAGGACAACTATCGTTCGAGCATTCGGGCGCAACTTCCCGGTGCGACGAGCGAGCGCGAGTTCCCGTGGCTCGATTTTCCGCTCGGCCCGATTCTTTCCGCTGACGGCCGCCACATGGCGTTCACCGATCTCAGCCAGTCGGCCGGCGCGGAGTATGCCGTGGCCTGGCGCGACACCAACGGCGGTCCCGTCGTGCGCCTCGGGAAGGGATACGCGATGTCGCTCTCGCCCGACGGCCGGTGGGTGGCCGCGGCCGTGCCGTCATCCGGCGCCGTCGTCGTCTATCCGACCGGTGCCGGCGACGCGATCATGGTGCCCGGCCTGATCAATGTCGATAACGGCAGTGTCGGTTTGTGGCTCCGCGATTCGAAGCGGCTGCTGGCCTGCGGCGTGGCGGGCGGCAAAGGCTCGCGCTGCTTCCGCGTGTCGATCGACAATCCGCGGCTCGATGAACCGGTCACGCCCGAGGGCGTCACCACCGTCATCATGGCCGACGACGAGTCGACGCTCCTCGCACACTCGGTGGACGGCTCGTGGCACCCCGTGCAGTCGCCGACCGAGCTCGGCCCGGCCGTGCCGGGCGTCACAGGACTCGACCAGCCGCTCGCGTGGTCGCCCGATCGCCGATCCGTTATCAGTACCCGGCCCCGCGACATACCGGCGCCGGTCGAGCGCATCGACCTCGCCACCGGCGCGCGGACGCTCATTCGAACCGTGGTGCCGCCGGACGCCGCGGGCATCAACCGCATCACGGTCACTCACTGGGACGAACGCGCGCGCGCCTACGCGTATGCCTACACGAAGGAGCTGACGCAGCTCTTCACGGTGACGGGCGTCATTCGCTGAGATGGCGCGGACCTAAAGGTCCGCGCCTACTTCAACAATGTGCCGATGACTTCGCGCTGTTTCTCGATGAGCTGCGCGATGCCGCGGTCGGCGAGGCCGAGCAGTGCGTCGAGAATCGTCCGCGAGAACGGATCCTGCTCGGCCGTGCCCTGCAGCTCGATGAACCGGCCGTCGGACGTCTTGATGATGTTCATGTCCACTTCGGCGCGCGAGTCCTCGTCGTACGCGAGGTCGAGCAGCGGCTCGGCGTCGACGACGCCGACGCTGGTGGCCGCGACGTAGTTGGTCACGGGAATTTGCGCGAAGAGGCGCTGGTTCTTCAGCTTCTCGAGCGCGAGCACGAGCGCGACGAAGCCGCCGGTGATCGACGCGCACCGCGTGCCGCCGTCCGCCTGGATGACGTCGCAGTCGATCCAGACCGTCCGCTCGCCGAGCGCCTTCATGTCCATCACCGAGCGGAGCGAGCGGCCGATCAGCCGCTGGATCTCCTGCGTGCGGCCGCCGACCTTGCCCTGCGACGACTCGCGCTGCATGCGCGTGTTGGTCGAGCGCGGGAGCATGCCGTATTCGGCCGTGACCCAGCCCTTGCCGGTACCGCGCAGAAACGGCGGCACTTTGTCTTCGGTCGACGCGGTGCAGATCACCTTGGTCTTGCCGACCTCGATGAGCACGGAGCCTTCCGGATGCGCGAGGTAGTTGGGCGTGATGCGCGTCGGCCGGATTTCATCGGCCGCGCGGGCGTCGAGACGAGTCATGCGGGAGTTACTGTCCTTTCTGCACCCACCGCGAATCGGCGGCGAGCGGTTGGCGAAGATCGATATGGCCGGCGAGCGTGTCGAGCTGCTTGCCGTCCACGAGAATTTGCACCGCGGTGATCTCGCGCACGTTCGTCGTGAGCGCGAAGACGATGGTGTAGATCGTCAACGCTTCGTTGAGCGAGCCGCCGGGGTGCCCTGTGATGATCTCACGGCTGAGGTCCACGTACGCGTCGCCCTTCGACGTGAAGTAGATCGCGCGGATCGTGACGCCCGCGGGGATCGCCGACAATCGGCCGCGCGTCGAGGGCGCCAGCTGCGCCTCGAGGACGTGGCGCGCCTGCTCGGTCGGCGACGCGCCGAACGGGACGTCGCTCGGCTCGGCGACGAGCGTCGTGCCGTCTTCCGAGACGAAGAACAGCGTCGCTTTCACCATTCGCGCGTCGCCCGGCGCGCCCGCCGCCGTGGCCGCGGCCGGCGGCACGACCGCGCGGTTGTTGGTCAGCCATTTCGGCAGCAGCCACCACACGAGCAGCAGGCCGACGATGAGGCCGGAGGCGAGGACCGCGAGTAACCCTTTCTGATTCATCGCCGGCCCCGGGCCATCTCCGCGCGCAGGTCGATCAGCGCGGCGATCAGCGCGTCGACGATCGATGCCGGCACGTCCGCCCCCGCCAGCGCCGCCGCATCGTCGACGTTCGTCAGGAAGCCGACGCTGAGCAGGATCGCGGGCATGTTGGCGCCGGCCAGGAGCCGCAGCGGCGCCGTGTCCTGCGGCCGGGCGGCGAGCGGGATCTGGCGATCGCGCAGATGCTGCACGACCGATGCCGCGAAGCTGTTGGATCGATCGAGGTGGGGGAGTTGCGCCAGCTCCCACGGCACGACGTCGATCATGCGCGTGCCGCCGCCCGCGACGGGCACCGTCGCGGACGTGTCGGCCGCGGGCAACCGGCGCTGGTAGCCGTTCGGCATGAGCGTCAGCACCTGGGCGCCGCGCACGGACGGGCGCGGCGCGGCGTCGGCGTGGATGCTGATCAGCACGTCGGCCTGGCCGTTGTTGACGATGGCGGTGCGGCGATCGAGG
>SCUN01000272.1 GCA_004297655.1 Acidobacteriota bacterium
CTCTCGTTTCACGAGGCGGCGCACGCGTGGGCGGCCAACCGGCTGGGCGATCCGACGGCGCGGCACCTCGGCCGGCTGACCCTCAACCCGCTCGCGCACATCGACTGGATCGGCACGGTGCTCTTCCCGCTGATCGCGTCGATCTCCGGCGTGCCGCTGATCGGGTGGGCGAAGCCCGTGCCCGTGGACATGCGCAACCTGCGACATCCGCTGCGTGATTTCGCGCTCGTCGCGCTCGCCGGCCCCGTGAGCAATCTCATCCTGGCGGCCGGCGCGTCGATGCTCTTCATCACGCTTCGGCTGACGGACAACTTCCTGAACCTCGGCGGTCAGGTCCTCTTCCTCACGGTCGCGCTCAACGTGATGCTGGCGGTCTTCAACTTGATCCCCGTGCCGCCGCTCGACGGCGGCAACGTCCTGATGGGGATCGTGCCGCTCGGGGCGGTGCGCGCGATCAACGCCCTCCGCCCCTACGGCTTCGTCATCATCTACGGCCTGATGCTCACGGGCGTCATCGGCGCCATCCTCGCGCCCGTCCAGGCGTTCGTGCGGAGTTTCCTGCTATCGTTTCCCCTGTGAATCGCAAGCGAGTGGTGTCGGGCATGCGCCCGACCGGCAAACTGCATCTCGGCCACCTGGTCGGCGCGCTCCAGAACTGGGAGCGCCTCCAGCACCAGTACGACTGCTTCTACTTCGTCGCCGACTGGCACGCGCTGACGAGCGAATACGCCGACACCGCTGGCATTACGGCCGCGGCGATGGACAACATCGCCGACTGGATCGGCGCCGGCATCGACCCGGAAAAGAGCACGATCTTCATCCAGTCGCTCGTGCCCGAGCACGCCGAGCTGTACCTGCTCCTCCAGATGATCACGCCGATCTCCTGGCTCGAGCGCGTGCCGACCTACAAGGAGCAGCAGGAGCAGCTCGCCGAGAAGGATCTCTCGAACCTGGGCTTTCTCGGCTACCCGTTGCTGCAGACCGCCGACGTCGCGATCTACGACGCGCACTACATTCCCGTCGGCGAAGATCAGGTGCCGCATCTCGAACTCTCGCGCGAGGTCGTGCGCCGCTTCAACAACTTCTACCCGGGCGCCTCGCTCGTCGAGCCGCAGCCGCTGCTCACGCCGACGCCGCGCCTGCCGGGCCTCGACAATCGCAAGATGAGCAAGAGCTACGGCAACACGATCGACCTCTCGGATAGCGCCGAGGACGTCGTGAAGAAGGTCCGGCAGATGTACACGGATCCGAATCGCGTGCGCGCCGATATCCCGGGCACCGTCGAAGGCAACCCGGTCTTCATCTATCACGACGCGTTCAACCCGAACACCGCCGAGGTCGAAGATCTGAAGTCGCGCTACCGCGCAGGCAAGGTCGGCGACGTGGAGGTGAAGACCAAGCTCTCGGCTGCCATCAACGCGATGCTCGACCCGATCCGCGAACGCCGCGCGAAGGCGCTCGCGCGACCCGGCGACCTCCGCGACCTGGCGATCGAGGGCTCGACGCGCGCGCGCACGCATGCCGAAGTGATCATGGATCGCGTGCGCGGCGCCGTGGGACTCAAGTACTAGTCATGGCCGACCCGCAGCAGCTCGAATTCGAATCGATCGTCAACGATCTCCCGGTGCGCGTGGCCGCGTTCGAAGGGCCGCTCGACCTGCTGCTGCACCTGATCAAGAAGAACGAAGTCAACATCTACGACATCCCGATCGCCCTCATCACGCAGCAGTACCTCGACTACCTCGAGCTGATGACGGAGCTGAACCTCGACACGGTCGGCGACTTCCTCGTGATGGCGGCGACGCTCATTCACATCAAGTCGCGCACGCTCCTGCCGCGGCCCGATCCGGCGCAGGAGGATCCGGAAGGCGATCCGCGCGAAGCGCTCATCCGCCGGCTGCTCGAGCATCAGAAATTCAAGGCCGCGGCCGAGCTCCTGCACGAGAAGGAAATTCAGCGCAGCGCGCAGTGGCAGCGCCCCGACGAGGTCATCAATCGCGTCGTCGGCGAAGCGCCCGAGCCGGAAGTCGAAGTCGATCTGTTCAGTCTCATGGCGGCGTTCCGCCAGGTGCTCGAGCGCGTCAAGCAGCGGCCGACGGTCATGCTGCCGCCCGAGCAGATTCCGATCGAGACCCGCATCGAGCAACTGCTCGCGCGCCTCTCGACGACCGAGGCGTGCGGCTTCGAGGATCTCTTCGAGGACGTGCAGACCAAGCCGGGCGTCGTGGTGACGTTCCTCGCGCTGCTCGAGATGATCCGCCTCAAGCTCATCCGCGTGTTCCAGCAGGGCAACTTCGGCCCGATCCGGATCTACAAGCGCGAGCACGTCGACGGCGCGCCCACGTTTCAAGGAATGACCCATGAGTGATCTCAAACCCATCATCGAAGCGCTGATCTTCGCGTCGCCCGAGCCGGTGACGTTGAAGGCGCTGTTGAAGCTGCTCGACACGGAGCCGAAGGAAGACGTGGAGGCCGCGATTGCGGCGCTGCGCCAGGACTACGACCGGCCGGGCGGCCTGCAGATCGTCGAAGTCGCCGGCGGATTCCAGATCGTCACGCGCTCCGAGTTCCACGAGTGGGTGCGCCGGCTCTTCCACGAGCGCACCACCCAGAAACTGTCGGTCGCCGCGCTGGAGACGCTCGCGGTGATCGCCTACCGCCAGCCGGTGACCGCGCCGGAAATCGCCGAGATCCGCGGCGTGAACACCGCCGGCGTCCTCGGCACGCTCGTCGATCGCAAGCTGATCAAGATCGTCGGCCGCAAGCAGGTCGTCGGCCGGCCGTTCATGTACGGCACGACGCGCGAGTTTCTCGAGCGCTTCGGGCTGAACGACATCACCGATCTGCCGAAGGTCGAAGACATGTCGGAGCTGATGGGCTTCGACATTCCGCTGGGCGAGCCGACGCCGCAGACGGCGCTGCCGTTCGAATCCGCCTCCGTCGAAGACTCCGGCGAGACTCTGGCCGATGTCGACAATGATTCGTCTCAATAAGATCATCTCGCAGGCCGGCCTCGCGTCGCGCCGGCTCGCCGATCAGCTGATCGCGCAGGGCCGCGTGCAGGTGAACGGCCACGTCGTGTCGGAGCTCGGCGCGAAAGCCGATCCCTCCCGCGATCACATCAAGGTCGACGGCCGGCGGCTGAAGATCGAGGAGCACAAGCGGTACTTCCTGCTCTACAAGCCGCGCGGCGTCGTCAGCACGCGCGCCGACGACAAGAACCGGGCGACGGTGATCGACTTGCTGTCGAAGCAGGGGATTCGCGGCTACTACTACCCGGTCGGCCGGCTCGACTACGACTCGGAAGGGTTGCTGCTCCTCACCAACGACGGCGAGTTCGCGGAGATCGTCACGCACCCGCGCCACGAGCTCACGCGCACGTACGAAGCGCGCGTGCTGGGCGTGCCCGACGATCACGAGCTCGACCGGCTGCGGAAAGGGCTGGTCGTCGACGGCGAGCGCACGCTGCCGGCCGGCGTGAAGATCCGGCGCATCCTGAAGGGGAATCGCGGACCGGAAGCGCTCGTTGAGATCGCGATCCGCGAAGGCCGCAACCGCCAGGTCCGCAACATGTGCGACGCGATCGGCCACCCGGTCGTTCAGCTCACGCGCACCAAGATCGGCCCGCTCACGGCCGAAGGCCTCCGGCCGGGCCACGTGCGCGAGCTCCGGCCCGATGAGATCAAGGCGCTGACAAAGCGCTCAGCATCGCCGCCCAAAACCGCGTCAGACGCCACACCTCGCCGAACGGCGGGGCCGCGCCCTCGACGTTCGCGTGAGAAATAAGCGGCGTCAGCAGACTCGTCACGCGCGGATTGCCCTGCGACGCCAGGTACGCCGCCAGGTTCGGCGTCTCCGTGTACGGAATGACATTGTCGTGTGATCCGTGCAGGAGGAATACCGGCACCATCGCCGCCGGCGACCGCTCCGGCGACAACGCGGCGGCGCCGCCCAGTTCCTCGAGATAGGGAAGCAGCTTCGGGCCGAGCGTCTTCACGTCGCGACGGTTGACCCAGCCCATCACCTCGCGCGCCGGTTCCGGCAAGGCGTCCCCGAGACGCTTCGCTTCGGCGAACAGGGCCGCGGACTTTGCCGGATTGGTCACGTCGTTGCTCGACGCGTCGAGAAACGTGACGATCGCGTGGCGCAGCGGCTCGATCTGATCCGGCGGCGCGAAGTGGTGCAGACCCGCGAGCAGGATGACCACCGATCCGTAGTCGTGGACGGGCTGCGCGGTGCCGTTCGGCAGCACGCCGGTGCAGAGGTACGCCATCGCGCGCGGCAGATCGCCGTGCGTGCCGAGCGCCGCCACGAGATCGAGTTTGTCCCTGAGCGACGGGCGGCCAGCCGCGACCAGCGTCAGGCCTCCGGCGAAACTCACTCCGACGAGGCCGATGCGCCCGGTCGGCGCCAGATCGCGCTGGGCGGCCAGCCAGACCGAGACATCCTCCACATCGTCGGTCGATCGCGGCTTGATCGTGTAGACGCGCAGCTCAGGCAGCGGCGCGATCAGCACCCGCATGCCGTTGGCGGCAAACTGGCGCGACAGGGCATTCATCCGCGGCTCTTCGACGCCGCCGCCATGCACGCCGGGGAAGATCGCGATCGTGCCGCCGGTCGGCGCGGCCGGCTCGAAGAGGCGCACATGAATCGCGCCGTGGCGCGCCGGCACGTCGAAGTCGCGCGACGTCACCGCCTGCGCGCGGATCGGCAGCCACGCGCGCAGCGTCTTCTGTTGGCCGGTCAGATCGAGGATGAGCGCCGCCGCGGCGACGGTCGGACGGGCGGCGGTCCACGCCAGCCAGCCGGCGGCCAGCAGGCCCGCGAGAATCAGGACTCCACGCCGGCGTCGCATCGCGTTCATGATACCGAGTCGCCGAGTCGACAATAATAGGAACGGCATGACGTCCCGACGTTTGATCATCGCCATCGACGGCCCCTCCGGCGCGGGCAAAGGCACCGTGGCGCGCGCGCTCGCGCTCGCGCTCGACTACCGCCACGTGGACACGGGCGGCATGTATCGCGCCGTGGCGTGGAAGGCGATGCGTGACGGCATCGACCTGACCAATGAAGATGCCGTGGCGACGATCGCCAACTCCGCGGCGTTCGAGTTGTCGCACGGCCAGGTGGGGATCGACGGCCACGACGTGACCGCGGCGATTCGGACGCCCGAGATGGACGCGGCCGCGGCGTCGGTCGCGCGCCTGCCGAAGGTCCGGGCGGCGCTCGTCGAACGCCAGCGCGCCTACGGCATCGAGGGCGGCGTGGTCATGGAAGGGCGGGATATCGGCACGGTGGTGTTTCCGAAGGCCGATGTGAAGTTGTATCTCGACGCGTCGCCCGAGGAACGCGCGCGCCGCCGGTCGCAGGATCCGTCGCATGCGGCGAGCAAGA
Organism: Acidobacteriota bacterium; assembly: GCA_004297655.1. GTDB lineage: Bacteria > Acidobacteriota > Vicinamibacteria > Vicinamibacterales > SCN-69-37 > SCUN01. The sequence continues at coordinate 5,395 of SCUN01000272.1, forward strand.
CGAACGCCGGCGTCGCGGTCGTTGCCGAAGCGCTCGCCGCGCGCGATCAGTCCGACCGCACCCGCGCCGCTTCGCCGCTATCGAAGGCCGAGGACGCGCTCTATCTCGATACGACCGGGTTGACGATCGAAGAGGTCGTGGCCCGGGCGCTGGCGGCCGTTCCGGGCCGCGGCTAGTTCCAGTCTTCTCCCGAGCCGTCTCCGCCCATTCCGAAGTCGTCGTCCGCGTCATCCTCGTCGGCTTCGCCGCCGAGGTCGCCGAGGATCTCGTCCGACCCCTCGGTGGCCAGCGCGTCCGACCAGGTCACGTCGGTCACCGTGACGGCGACGGCCGCGCCGACCGGGAGGCGTTCCTCGTCGGAGAGCAGACGCCGCTGCCGTTCAAGCGCTGCGGGCGCCGTCGCCGGCTTCGCCTTGCCTTTGGCTTTGGCCGTGACCGCCGGTTTCGGGGCGGCCTTCTTCCGGGCGACCTTCTTCGGAGCGGCCTTCTTGGCCGGGGCCTTCTTTACCTTCCTGGCGGCCTTTCGGACCGGTCTCTTCGGCGATTTCGCCTTTTTGGCCGGTTTTCGGGCCTTCCGGGTCGCCTGCTTGCTCTTCTTCGGGGCTTTCTTCTGCTTCTTCGCCATGGCCGCCCTCACCGTTTGAGGTCCGTCACGATTATTGACCTTCTGCCCGTAAGTACTGGATAATTCACTGCTTATCGCGTTTTTTGCGAAGCCAACCTACAGCCCACCGGAGCTGCGATCCGGCCGAGGAGGATCGACAATAGCAATGGGCAATTCAGACGACAAGAAGAACAAGATCAAACTATTCCAAGGAGGTGGCAAAACCGCATCTGGGTACTCCTCGACGCTCGACGACGACCGAATGGACCCGCAGGAATTTGCTGCGCTCCTGAACGCGTACGATAGCAGCTTCCGCCACATCTCGGAAGGTGAAGTCGTCAAGGGCACCGTCGTGAAGGTGACGCCGACCGAAGTCGTGGTCGATGTCGGCTTCAAGTCGGAAGGCATGATTTCGGTTGAAGAGTTTATCGACGAGACCGGCGCGGTCTCCGTTCAGCCCGGCGACATCGTCGACGTGCTGCTCGAACGCACTGAGGACCGGGAAGGCTACGTCGTCCTCTCGCGCGAAAAAGCCGAGAAAATGAAGATCTGGGACGAGGTCGAGAAGGCCTACCAGGATCGCAAGGTCGTCATTGGCCGCGTCATCGAGCGGATCAAGGGCGGACTCGCCGTCGACATTGGCGTGCGCGCGTTCCTGCCGGGCTCGCAGATCGACGTGCGCCCCGTTCGCAACCTCGATGCGCTGCGCGGCCAGGAACTCCGCATGCGCGTCATCAAGGTCAACAAGAAGCGCGGCAACATCGTGCTCTCCCGCAAGGCGCTCCTCGAAGAGGAAAACGCCGAGAAGAAGAAGGTCACGCTCGACACGCTGGCCGAGGGCAAGGTCCTGCGCGGCGCGGTCAAGAACCTCACCGACTACGGCGCGTTCATCGACCTCGGCGGCATCGACGGTCTGCTCCACATCACCGACATGGGCTGGGGGCGCGTGACGCACCCGTCGGAAGTCGTGAAGGTGGGCGATGAGATCGACGTGATCGTGCTCAAGTACGATCCGGCGACCGAGCGCGTCTCGCTCGGCCACAAGCAGCTCGTGCCCGATCCGTGGAACAACGTGATGGAGCGCTACCCGGTCGGCATCAAGGTCGCCGGCAAGGTGGTC
>SCUN01000273.1 GCA_004297655.1 Acidobacteriota bacterium
GATGCGGGCCAGGTCGCGAACCGCCCAGGCCCGCATCGCCAGTGAGCGCAATTGCACCCTGATCCACTTCAGTTCGGACTTCGTCTTCGACGGCGTCGCGCCCGGCCCGTATGACGAATCCACGCCGCCTCATCCGCGCGGCGCCTACGCGTCATCCAAGCTGATCGGCGAGTGGTTTGCGTCCGAAGTCCCGCGCCACTACCTGCTTCGCGTCGAGAGTCTTTTCGGCGGCCCGGTCGCAAAGAGCACTATCGACGGCATGTATGCGGCGTTCGCCGCCAACCGCGAGGTCCGTGCGTTTTCGGATCGCACTGTCTCGCCGAGCTACGTCGGGGACGTCGCCGCCGCAGCGATCGCCCTTGCGACAGGCACCACGCCGTTCGGCCTGTATCACTGCGTGAACAGCGGTCACACCACATGGCTCGGCGTCGCCCGAGAGCTCGCGCGGCTGATGGGCCGGCGCGAGTCGCTGATCACGCCGGTGACGTTCGCCGGAGTCGCCATGAAAGTGCCGCGGCCGCAGCATGCCGCGCTCTCCAACGAGAAGCTCAAGCGCGCCGGAATCGTGATGCCGACCTGGCAGGACGCGCTCGCGCGCTACGTCGCCAACCGATCCGCGACGTAGTTGCCAATCGCCAGGCTCGCGGTGAGTCCGGGCGAGTCGATGCCCGCCGCATGAAACAGCCGCGGCTGCAGACGATCCGCGCGGATCATGAAGTCCGCAAATGACTCTGTCGGCGGGTGCAGCTTGGCTCGGATGCCCGACTGGCCGAGACGCAGGTCGTCGACCGTGATGGACGGCAGCAAGGCACGCGTGGGCTCGAGGAACGCCTCAACCGGCAAACGCCCGTTCTCGTAGTCGTCCTTGCGCTCCCGATAATCGATGGTCGGCCCGATCCAGACTTCCCCGCCCAGCGTCTTCGTCAGGTGCACGCCGAGGCCGTGGCCGCTCGCGTGCGGCACGGGATAGACGAGGCCGTTGACCAGGCCGCGCGCGCGCGGCGCCAATTCCGCGTACTCGCCTCGACACGGATAGATCGTGAACGTTTCCCCACCGCACATCTTCGACACATCGTCGGCGAACAGGCCGGCGGCATTGACGATGGCGTCCACGTCGATGCGCTCGCGGCCGGTGACGAGGGTCAGTCGATCGCCGGAGACTTCGCATCCCGTGAGCGCCGTGCCCACGACCAACGGCACGTCCAGCCGGCGAAGCTCGTCCTCGAGCGCGCGGACGTAGGCTTCGGCGTCGATCCATCCCGTCAGCGGCGAAAACAACGCGCGCTCCGCGCGGATATGCGGCTCGCGCTGCCGAATGAACGCGGCGCTCGCCGGCTCCAGCACCACGCCGTTGGCGGCCGCGGTGGCCGCCAGCCGATCGAGGGCCGCTTCCTCGCCGGCGTGCGCGACGACCAGTTTTCCGTGGCGGACATGCGGGACGGCGTGCTCCGCGGCAAAAGCAACGAGCCGCTCACGGCCCTCGATGCACAACTGCGCCTTGAGCGTCGCCGGCGGATGGTACAACCCGGCGTGAATTACGCCGCTGTTGTGGGTTGACGTGTCGAGCCCCGGCCGGCGATGCCGCTCGATGACGACGACCTCGCGCCCCCGCATCGCCAATGCGCGCGCAATCGCCAATCCGACAACGCCGGCGCCGATGACCGCAATCATGCCGCCAACATGCTATCGTTTTCGGCGGCATGAGTGGATCCAAGCGCGCGCTGATCACCGGGATCACCGGACAAGACGGCTCCTATCTCGCGGAATTGCTGCTGGACAAGGGCTATGAAGTCTTCGGGCTGACGCGGCGCCTTTCCGCCACCAACTACTGGCGCATCGAACACATCCTCGATCGGGTCACGCTGTTGCCGGGCGATCTGCTCGATCAGCTCTCGCTGATCAAGGTGCTCGAGAAGGTCCGGCCGCACGAGCTCTACAACCTCGCGGCGATGTCGTTCGTGCCCGCATCCTGGGACCAGCCGATGCTCACCGGCGAATTCAACGCGCAAGGCGTCACGCGCGTGCTGGAAGCGGTCCGTCAGGTGGACCCGAAGATCAAGATGTACCAGGCCTCCTCATCCGAGATGTTCGGAAAGGTGCGCGAGATCCCGCAGCGCGAGACCACGCCGTTCTATCCGCGCAGTCCGTATGGCGTGACCAAGGCCTTTTCGCACTACATCACGGTGAACTACCGGGAGAGCTACGACCTCTTTGCGGTATCGGGCATTCTCTTCAACCACGAGTCGCCACGGCGCGGCCTGGAGTTCGTCACGCGCAAGGTCACCGACGGCGTCGCGAAGATCAAGCTTGGCCACGCGAAGACGCTGGGGCTCGGCAACCTCGACGCCCATCGCGATTGGGGATTTGCCGGTGACTACGTGCGCGCGATGTGGCTGATGCTCCAACAGCCCTCGCCCGACGACTTCGTCGTCGCCACCGGCGAATCGCACTCGGTCAGAGAACTGGTCGAGATCGCGTTCGGCCACGCGGGCCTCGATTGGGAGCGGCACGTGAAGTTGGACCCGGCGTTCCTCCGGCCGGCCGAGGTGGATCACCTCATCGGCGACGCGTCGAAGGCGCGGAAGGAATTGAACTGGCAGCCGAGCGTGACGTTCGACGGCCTGGTGAAGATGATGGTGGACGAGGATCTTCGCAGAATTGCAAAATCGCTCTAAGGCAAGATCGCTTTATTCGAGAGCCCTGAGGTAGTTTCCGTACTCCGAGTCGCCAAATCCCTTCGCAAGCTCCGCGAGCTCCGCGTGGGAAATGTAGCCGCGGCGGAACGCGATTTCCTCCGGACACGCGATCTTCAAGCCCTGCCGGCTCTCGACCGTTTCGATGAAGTGGCTCGCCTGCAACAACGACTCGTGCGTGCCGGTGTCGAGCCACGCAAAGCCGCGGCCGAGCAACTCGACAGACAGCTGTTTGGCGTCGAGATAAACACGGTTGAGGTCCGTGATCTCGAGTTCGCCGCGCGGCGACGGCTTCAACGTCGCCGCGATCTCCGGCGCGCGACCGTCGTAGAAGTACAACCCCGTCACGGCGTACGACGACTTGGGATGCGCGGGTTTCTCTTCGATCGAGGTCGCTCGGCCGTTGGCATCGAAGCCGACGACGCCGTATCGCTGCGGATCCTTGACGTGGTACGCGAAGACAGTCGCGCCGGTCTGGCGCGCGTTCGCGGCCGCGAGCCGGTCCGGCAGGTGATCGCCGTAGAACAAGTTGTCGCCGAGAATCAGCACCGACGGCTGGCCGTCCACGAACTTCGCGCCGATGATGAACGCCTGGGCCAGCCCACCCGGGTTCGGCTGCACGGCGTACTCGAAGCGCATGCCCCAGCTCGCGCCGTCGCCGAGCAGCGCCTGGAACATCGGCGTATCGCGCGGCGTGGAGATGATCAGCACTTCCCGCACGCCCGCCAGCATCAGCGTCGTGAGCGGGTAGTAGATCATCGGCTTGTCGTACACCGGGAGGAGCTGCTTGGAGACCGCGCGGGTCGCCGGATACAGGCGGGTGCCGGCGCCGCCCGCGAGGATCAAACCTCTTCGGTTCATGGAGGCCATTCTAGCTGTTCGTACGAACGTTGGGGGTTCGTACGAACGTCGAGGGTTCGTACGAACCCTCAACGACCCGTACGAACCTTCATGGCCGCCCGTGTTTCCCGATCGGCCTCACGCCTTCGGACGGTCTCGCGCTTGTCGCGCACGTTTTTGCCGCGCGCCAGCCCGATCGCCAGCTTGATCCGGCCCTTCTTGAAGTACATCCGGAGCGGAACGACGGTCAGGCCCTTCTCGATGGTCTTGCCGAGCAGCTTGTTGATTTCACGCCGGTTGAGCAGCAGCTTGCGCGTGCGCGTCGGCTCGTGCTCCGCGGAGCCGCGATGGCTGTACGGCGCGATGTGCGCGTTCCACAGGAAGATCTCGGCGCCGAACACCTTGCAGAAACTCTCGCGCAGGCTCACGCCGCCTTCGCGAATGGACTTCACTTCCGTGCCTTTCAGCACGATGCCCGCCTCGAACTTCTCGAGGATCTCGTACTCGAACCACGCCTTGCGGTTGTCGGCGATCAGCTTCTCGCCGTCATCGTCCGCCTTCTTGTCGGGCCTGTCCGACCTGCCGCGCTCACTCATTGGGCGCGAGCCTCGCGGCGAGGAGAATCGCCTCGACCATGCTGCCCTCGTCGGCGATCCCTTTGCCGGCGATGTCGAACGCCGTGCCGTGATCGACCGACGTGCGGACGATCGGGAGACCGAGCGTGACGTTCACGGCCCGGCCAAACGCGATCAACTTCACGGGAATCAGCCCCTGATCGTGATAGCACGCGATCACGGCGTCGAATTCGCCGCGGGCCGCGCGCACGAAGATGGTGTCGGCGGGAAACGGACCCGAGACATTGATGCCGAGTCCCCTGGCATCGTCAATGGCGGGCGTGATGACTGATATCTCTTCCTGGCCGAGCACGCCGTTTTCGCCGGCATGCGGGTTCAAGCCGCACACCGCCAGCTTCGGCGTGTTGAGGCCGAATCGCGGCAGCGAGCGCGCGGTCAGGGCGATGACGTCGCGCAGGCGATCGCGCGTCAACGCCGCCGGCACCTCGCGAAGTGGAATGTGCACCGTGGCAAGCACCACGCGAAGGCGCTCGGACCAGAACATCATGGCGACCTCGACGGAGCCGCAGAGATGCGCGAGCAAGTCCGTGTGTCCCTTCCACTGGTACCCGGCGAGCGCGAGCGCTTCCTTCGAGATCGGCGCCGTGACCATCCCGGCGACCTTGCCTGCGCGCGCGTCGAGCGTGGCCCGTTCGATCGACGCGTACGCGGCTCGCGCGGCCGCGGCGTTCACCGTGCCGGCCGGGAATGCCGCGAGTTCGTCAGGCGTGTGCGGTCCGTACAACACCGGACGGCAGACGGCCACGACCCGCGGATCGCGCGCCGCCTTGACGGAAATCTCCGGCCCAATGCCCGACGGATCGCCGACGGTGATGGCGATGGCCTTCACAGCGACATCACCGTCCAGTCCGCGATGATCTTTGGCCCGCCGTTGCGCTCGAGCGCCTGTTGCGCGCGCTGCAACGCGGACCACGCTTTTGCGATGCGGTGCTGATCGAATGACTTCGCCAGCTGGCGCAACTCGCCGGCGGCGTCGCGATGCTGCACCGCGCCAAGCTCGTCAGCCGCGACAGCCGAGACGTCGCGCAAGAGCGCCGCCACGATCTCGAGACGCGCCGATACCGCTTCGCGAACCCGCCGGTCGCCTTTGACGGTCGCCAGCGTCGCGGACGCCTTGAGCTTCTTGGGCACCGACCGTTCTACCGCCGCCATCAGAAACGCGAGCGCCGGTTCGAAGTCGATCGCCGGCTCCTCGACGATGCCGGAATCGACGCGCTCGAAGCGCAAACGGCGGCACCGCGACTGAATCGTGCGCGCCAGGGAATCGGGGTACGCCGAAATCAGAATCAGGATCGCCGCGGGCGGCGGCTCCTCGAGCGTCTTGAGCAGCGCGTCCTGTCCCTGGTCGGTGATGGCGTCGGCCGGATCGATGATGAACACGCGCTTGTTCGCCTCGAACGGCCGGTACCCGACCGCGTCGAGCACCCGGTCTCGCAACTGCTCGATCTTGATCGTCGCCGCGTCGTCTTCACGCTCGACGGTCACGACATCGTAGTGATCGCCGCGCGCGATACGCACGCAGGTGTGGCACTCGCCGCAGGCGTCGCCGGCTTTCTGGTTCGGACAATTCACAGCCTGTGCCAGCGCGATCGCCATCGCCCGCTTGCCCACGCCGTCGGGCCCCGCGAACAGGAGGCTCTGCGGCACGGATTTGCGCTCGACGGCCTGCCGCAGCAGTGCCGCGATACGCGCGTGCCCGGTTTGTGCCGCAAGAGGCATGCCTCCATCGTATCCTCCTCTGATGCGGAACCGCACGCTCGCGACCCTCGTGGTCGTGGTGCTCTGGTCCATGTCCACGCACGGCAAGCCCTCGTCGTCAGGCGACGAGCCGCACTACCTGATGGTCGCGCGCAGTCTCGTGGCGGACCACGATCTCGATGTCGCGAACAACTACGCCAACGGCGAGGGACGGCTCGTCGGCGCCGACGGCCTCACGATGGGACCGCACGCGCGCGTGAACGCGAAGGGCCACACCTGGTCGGTCCACGACGTCGGGCTGTCGGTGCTCGCGGCGCCGGCGTTCGCCGCCGGCTCGGCGTTGGCGAATCGGATCGACGAACGCACGCTCGCGCGATTCCGCCAATCGCGCGGGCTCTTCGCCTACAGCGTCGTCAGCGTCTTCCTGATCTTTCTCACCGCCATTGGCGCGTCACTACTCAACTCGGCCCTTCGTGAGATCGCGCCCGCGCGCCACGCGGCCATCGTCACGCTCTGCGTCGCCTTCTCGCCGCCGGTGTTGCCGCATTCGTTTCTGGTCTTTCCCGAAGCGCCGGCGCTCGCGCTGACCTGTCTGGCGCTGTGGATCGCGTATCGACCAGATGCTCGACTGTCGACGATGACCGCGACGTGGGGCGCGCTCGCGATTGGCCTGATGCCCTGGTTCCACCGGAAGTTCTCGTTCTTCGTTCTTGCGCTGGCGTTCGCGATCTGGCGGCACAAGCGCGAGTGGTTCGCCGCGCGCGCGATGACCGTGCGCGCGGGCATCGCGGCGGTGTTCATCGCCCCGCAACTCGGCCTGCATCTTTTCACGTGGATCAACTGGGGGCAGATCGGCGGCCCGCAACTCGAAGGCCTGCCGTTCAGCCTCGCCGGTATTCTCGTCGGCGTCGCGGGCTTGCTCCTCGACCGGTCGCGCGGGCTCCTGCCGTACTCGCCCCTCGCGATCGTCGCGATCGCCGCCTGGGTGATGTGCGGCCGCCGATTCGTCATCTGGCTGCTGCCGATCGCGGCGCTCTTCCTGCCGCTGGCGGCCTACGCGACGTGGAACGCCGGCTACTCACCCGCGGCCCGATTCCTCGTGCCGTTGATGCCGCTGCTGGCGTTGCCGGCCGTGGAGGCGATGGCGAACCGCACGTTCCGTCGCGTCGCGCTCGCGCCGCTGGCCCTGCAGATTGCGCTCAGCGCGAACGGGTGGCAGCATCCGCGAGCGCTCTGGCCGGGGGAAGTCGGCGAGAACCGTTTGTACGACGTCATTCCCGGTTTCGGGCAGACGATCGCGCGGATCTTCCCCGTCCTGGATCACGGCAGCTGGAAGAATTGAGTTGAAGTGAAGTGGCGGGGCCGACGGGGCTCGAACCCGCGACCTCCGGCGTGACAGGCCGGCGCTCTAACCAACTGAGCTACGGCCCCGCAAAGAACCGTGTTATTCGAACTCTCGTGTGCCGCCTCGCGTGGTGGGCGGTACAGGATTCGAACCTGTGACAGCCGGCGTGTAAGGCCAGTGCTCTACCGCTGAGCTAACCGCCCGGACCGACAGCAGACGATTATGCCACTACTGGCGCCACAGGATCAACGCCAGCAGGAAACTCAGACCCAAAACGACGCCGGCCGCGCTGCGATATTCGCGATTGGCCACGACGCGCGCCCACGTGAACGGCCGCTCGACCGCGGCCGCCCGGCCCTCACGATACGCGGAATACTCGCCCGCGAACTTCTGATCGAGCGCCTGCTCTTCGGTGCGCATCGCGGCGAAGAGTGTCGCGACCATGTACACCGTCACGAGCACCACGACCGTCAGGCTGCCGCTCGCCACGGCGAATCCGACCGCCATGATCGTCGAGCCGAGATACAACGGATGCCGGACGAAGCGATACGGCCCGGACCGCGTGATCTCGCGGCCCTTGTCGATGTGCCCCGCCGCCCAAAGGCGAATCAACTCCCCGGGAATCGCGATCGCCGCGCCGTAGATGAATGACGTCCACGTCGGGCGCGCCAGCGCAAAGGCAATCACGCCCACGACGAACCCCAACGTCACGCGGTACCGCGCGAGGAGCGTCAACATCACTTCGCCAATCTCTGTCGAATCGCCTCGCGCACATCTTCCACGCTGATGTCCGGCAGACACCACGAGTGCGGCTGCTGACACTGCCGCTTGTAGTGGCACCCACATAGCCGATAGCGAGATAGCACGATGTCTCTGGGGTTCCAGGGTCCGTTGCGCGCGGCATCGGTCGGTCCGAAGAGCGAAACCGTGGGCGTGCCGGCGGCGCACGCGATGTGCAGCGGGCCCGTGTCGCCGGAAATCGCGAACCTCGCCGCGCGCGCGAGCGCCACGAGGTCCGGCAAGCGCGTTTCGGCGGCGATCACCGCGCGGCCATCGCTCGCCGACGCCACCGTCTCGGCCAGCACACGCTCGCCCGGGCCCCACAACACCACCGGCGTCAACCCGTGCGTGTCGGCGAGGTCCTTCGCGATCGCGCCAAATCGCTCGGCCGGCCATCGCTTGTTCGGCCACGCCGCGCCGGGATTGACCAGCGCGAACTCGCCCACGCCCTGCGCGCGCAGATCATCGAGCACCAGCGACCTCACGTCGGCGAGCGGAAAATCAAACTCCGTGCGGTCCCAGGGTTCACGAAGTCTCAGGCGCTCGCCGAGCACGTAGCCCGCCAATGCGAGGTTCTTGTCGATGACATGCCCCGCGTCGTTGGCCAACACCGAGCGCGAATAGAACAGCCGGGCGGCCGGTTCGCGCAGCGAGCTGCTGCTGAAACCGATGACCGTCTCGGCGCCGCAGAGCCGGGCCAGCGTCGCCGACTTGATCAGCCCCTGAAAATCCAGCGCGAGGTCGTACCGGCGCGCGCGCAGCTCCGCAATCGTGTCAAACCACCCGCCGAGCGAGCGGCCCTTGAGCACGACCACGTTCGACAACCCCAGCACCAGCGTCAGGATCTCGCGATGCGGCGGTTCGACGAGCCAGTCGATGCGGGCCTCGGGATAGCGGCGGCGCAGCGCGGCGAAGGCCGGCAGCGTGTGAATCAGATCGCCGAGCGATCCCAGACGAACGATCAGAATCGACGAGGCCATCAGCTAGGACGTCTTCAATCGCGCCAGGAGATCGCGCGTGGAATGGTCTTTCGGATCGCCGACGATGGCCGTGCGCCCGCCGTACGATTTGACGATGTCGCGCTCGGGCACGCTATCCACCGAGTAGTCGGTGCCCTTGCAGTGCACGTCGGGCTTCAGGAGTTGCAGCAATCGTCCGACCGTGGGTTCTGAAAAGACGATGACGTAATCCACGGCCCGGAGCGACGCGACGAGTTCGGCGCGCGCGGCCTCGGGCAGGATCGGCCGGTCGGGCCCCTTGAGTCCGCGGACCGAGACGTCGCTGTTCACCGCCACGACCAGCGTGTCCACGAGCGCCTTCGCGCCTTCGAGGTATCGCACGTGGCCGACATGCAGCAGGTCGAACACGCCGTTGGCGAACCCCACAATCCGGCCCGCCCGCTTGTCCTCCTCGACGAGGGCGCGAAGCTCGTCCTCGCTGGCAAAAACGCGTCCGGTCACCCGCCGAAGACCTCGGCGGCATCGCCCTCGGCCGCAACCGACGCGGCGAGTTCCACGCGACTGACCGTCGCGGTGCCGCGCTTCATCACGACGACGCCGCCGGCGTGATTCGCGAGATGCGCGGCCTCGCGGTAAGTCGCGCCGGCCGCGAGCGCCAGCGCGAAGGTGGCGATCACGGTGTCGCCGGCGCCGGTGACATCGGCAACTTCGTCGGAACCGACGATCGGAATGTGTTCGGTGCGCTGCCCCGGCTGGAAGAGCGCCATGCCGCGGCTGCCCCGAGTGATCAGGACGGTCTCGACGCGCATCTTCTTCACGAGCATCCGGCCCGCGCGCTCGAGCGCCTTCAGGTTGTCGCCGATCGTGACGCCGAGTTGGGCCTCGACCTCGGACTCATTCGGCGTCGTGGCCGTCATGCCTTTGAAGCTCAGCATCGCGTATCGGGAGTCGACGAAGACCAGCGGCTTTCGGCGGCCGGCGCGGCGAAGCGCCTTGCGCATCATCGACGCGTCGATCACGCCGGAGCCGTAGTCGGACACGATGACGGCGTCGGCGCCGCGAACCGCGCGCGAGAGCGCCCGCTGCAC
>SCUN01000274.1 GCA_004297655.1 Acidobacteriota bacterium
CGACGTCGTCGGAGAGCGGAATCTTCTTGGTGTGGGCCTGGAGGATGCCCTCGCGGCCCTTCACGTCGGGACGGTTGACTACGATCCGGCGGTCGAAGCGGCCCGGGCGCAAGAGCGCCGGGTCGAGCACGTCGGGACGGTTGGTCGCGGCGACAAGGATGACGCCTTCGTTCGATTCGAAGCCGTCCATCTCGACGAGCAGCTGGTTCAGCGTCTGCTCGCGCTCGTCGTGGCCGCCGCCGAGGCCGGCGCCGCGATGGCGGCCGACCGCGTCGATCTCGTCGATGAACACGATGCAGGGCGCGTTCTTCTTGCCCTGTTCGAACAGGTCGCGGACGCGCGAGGCGCCGACGCCGACGAACATCTCGACGAAGTCCGAGCCGGAGATCGAGAAGAACGGCACGTTCGCTTCGCCGGCCACCGCGCGCGCGAGCAGCGTCTTGCCGGTGCCCGGCGAGCCCATGAGCAGCACGCCCTTCGGGATGCGGCCGCCGAGCTTCTGGAACTTCTGCGGTTCGCGCAGGAACTCGATGATCTCCTGCAGCTCTTCCTTCGCCTCGTCCACGCCGGCGACGTCCTTGAAGGTCACCTTCTTCTGCGTGCTGCCCGACAGCTTCGCGCGGCTCTTGCCGAAGGAGAGGGCTTTGTTTCCGCCGCTCTGCATCTGCCGCATGATGAAAATCCAGAAGCCGATCATCAGCAGAATCGGCGCGTACGACAGCAGGAACGTCGTCCAGTTGCTCGGGTTGGCCGGCTTGGCGTCAATCTTCTGCACGCCCTTCTCGCGGACGTAGCCGACGAGGTTGTCGAACTGCGCGGGGGCGTAGGTGTGGAAGCCGGTCTTGCTGGTCGGATCGGTCGCGCCGCCGACGTAGGTGCCCGACACGTCGCTGCCGACGATCGTCACCGACTCGACCTTGCGGTTATCGACGCGCTCGAGGAATTCCGAGAACTTGATCTCTTCTTCGTTGCGCTGCAGGTTGGACGAGAACTCCCAGATGACGACACCCAGGACGACCAGACCCATCCAGAACAACATGTTTCTCAACGTTGAATTCATCGGCGTTCCGCTCTCAAGACTACCATTTCTGCCCTGTCTCCCGAGGACGCGGCCCGGACGCGGCACTCGTCAGCCGGCGTCACGCCCACGACCCACACCAGCCGCCCGCCGGCGTCCACCACCACCGCCACACGATCTCTATCGGCGCGGGGCACCTTGCCATCCACCAGCAGGTCCTGAACCTTCTTACGCCCCAAACCCCCGAGAGGTTTGATGCGATCGCCGGGCCGCCGGTTCCGGACGGCGAGCGGCCAGGTGAGCGCCGCCGCATCCAACGTCACTTCTAACGTCGTCCGGCCCCCATTTGTTTCGACACCGGCCGCGGCGCTTTGGTCACGCCGTTCGGCGACGATCACAAAATTCGCTTCCGGCACGTCCACGCGCCCGGGCAGCGGCAGCGAATACTCGAAGGTGAGCGGGTGCGCCGGTGCGCTGGTGCACAGGTGCTCGGGTGAGCCGGATGCGTCAAATGTGACTGTCCTGCCATCACTTTCGACCGTCACACCCGACAGGTCCAGGTGCCCCGCCTCGCCCTTCGCCGCTAACTTCCGCACGGCGTCGACGTGCAACGCCGTGAGATGGCCCGCCGCATCCGGCGCCGCGCGCTCGATCGCGTCGCGCACGACACGCCGCGCGACCGCCGGCGCCAGCGCGTTGAGCCGGTCCACACGCAGGCCGCCTGTAGATAGGACGACGGAATGCGCTGTCTCGATGGCCACCCGCGCCAGAAAATCTTCGTCGTCGGCCGCCAGCGCGGCGGCGCGCGCGATCGCGTCGCGACCGCCGGGCGCCACGCGGTCGATGACCGGCAGCAACTCGTGGCGGAGCCGATTGCGCGGGATGGAGAGGTCGGCGTTGGACGAGTCCTCGCGGAATGTCTCGCCTCTCGCGGCGAGAAACGCGCGCAGATCCGCGCGCCGGCAATCGAGCAACGGGCGAATCACCGCGCCGCGCACGGGCCGGATGCCGGAGAGGCCCCGGCCGCCCGCGCCGCGCAGCAGCCGCAACAGCACCGTTTCCGCCTGGTCGTCGCGCGTGTGGCCGGTCGCGATGTACGCGCCGGCGCTCGTGGCCGCCTCGTCGAGCCACGCGTAGCGCAACCGCCGCGCCGCTGACTCGATCGATCCGCCGCGCGCGGCGATCTCGGCGTTCACGTCGACGCGGCCGGAGAGAAACGGCACGCCGACGCGCGCGGCCAGATCGCGGCAGAACGCCTCGTCGGCATCGGCCTCGGCGCCGCGCAGCTGATGGTGCACGTGCGCGATGGCGGCCAGCGCGAGCGCCCCGTCATCGTGAAGATCCTTGAGGATCCACGCGAGCGCGACCGAATCGGCGCCGCCCGAGACGGCCGCGAGCACACGTTGACCCCGCGGCAGTCGAACGCGTTGCCGCAAGGTCTCCGTGACGATTTGCCGGATGGGCACTTTCAGAAATGGTGGCGGTGCAGGGATTCGAACCCCGGACACTGCGGATATGAGCCGCATGCTCTAACCAACTGAGCTACACCGCCGGAAACGTCATTCTATCAACGCGGCAGCCAGTAACGGCAACATCAATTCATGATGTCCCGTCAGTGAGTAGCCCTGCCCGATGCCTTTCACCGGCCGACGCACGACGTTGGTCTCCGCGCGGTACATCTTCAGGAAGTCAAAGTTCACCGTGGTGAGTCCGTCGAGCGCGATGCCGCGATTGCGCACGAGCGACACGGCTTTCAGAAACACCTCCGGCATCAGCACGGCGGACCCCACATTCAGGTACACGCCGCCGGCGAGCCGAGCCACGTGCGACGTGAAGTACCGAAAGTCGCGCAGGCTGCCCGCGCCGATCGCTTCGCCCGACGCGGCCGGGTGCATGTGAATGATGTCGGTCCCGATGGCCACGTGCACGGTCACCGGCACCTTGAGCCGCGCCGCGGCGGCCAGCACGCTGACGTCCGCGTGCGCGGGCGTCAACGCGCCGACCCACTCGACCACCGATTGCCCCAGACCAAGCCCGCGTCCGACGCCGGCGGCAATCGCGTCGTTCACGCCTCGCCCGGTCTCCTCCGACATGCCGAACTGCCCTTTGCCCAAGGCCGCGTCGACGTCCTCCGACGTCTGGCCGGCCAGGGCGATCTCGACGTCATGAATGATGCCGGCGCCGTTCATCGCCAGCGCGGACACGAATCCGCGCTCCATCAGATCAATCAGGATGGGGCCGAGGCCGACCTTCAGCACATGCGCGCCAAATCCCCAGACGATGCCCCGGTCGGCGGCGCGCGCGCCGCGCATCGCGGCGACCACGGCGCGAAAATCAGCCGACGCGAGCATCTTCGGCAACGAGTCGATGAACCCGGGCATGCCCGTCGCCGGATCCCAGGGCCGCGCGAAGTCCCCGCGCTTCGCCTTGCTCGGCCGCGAGGCTAGCGGATACGTCTTCACGTCGGAGAGATCGAATTCGTCGTAAGAAAAAATCATGCGCCCTCGACTTTGATGCCGTCGAACAGTCCCGCGCGGCCCAGGCTGTGTTCGATCCACGTCAGCCGCTCGGCAAACGTGCACGGTTGCTCGGGATCGATGTGGAACGGATGCCAGAGCGGCACGTCCCGCCGCTGGAAGTACATCGTGATCGAGATGCGCGGCGTCGTCACGAACCGGCTCGACGCGCTGCCCCAGTGAATCAAGTGTGACGACCAGCCGATCACGTCGCCGGTCTGGGCGGGCAGCGCGCGAATGTCCTGGAGACGGAACGTGTCGCCGACCTTCCGTTCGGGAGTGTGGAAGTCGGGATCGGCCGAGGCCGGCACGACGTACAGGCACGAATGCTCTGTCGTGACATCCGACAGCGCCAGCCACAACGTCAGGATCGACGGCACCTCACCGGCCATCGTTCTGGCATCGGGCGCCATTCGATCGCGGTGCGGCGCGCTCGCCGTCCACAACGATCGGCCGTCGTCGGCCGGCGGCACGTAGAACGCGCCGACGCCCTGCGTGACCATGAAATAGCCGGGGCCCAGGAGCGGCTCAAAGACGGCTTCGAGGCCGGCGAAGATCCGGTACGCCTCGTCGTAGACAGCCGTGAGCTCCGCCGGCAGGCCGTCGTTCACGATGCGCGTCACCGCCGCGGCCAATCGCTCCGCCTCGTCACGCGGTACGAGCGAGGGCACGTGCAGGTATCCGTCGGCCAGCAACTGGCGGCGGCAGCGATCGAGGACGGCCGCCGGCGGCGCGGCACGGCGCGCCGCTCGCCTGAGCGGAAAGTCGGTGATCGAAAGCTCGGGATTGAGACGACGCCAGAAGTCGGGATTGCGAACGTCGTCGAGCCGGCGATGCAGTGCGCGTTCACGTCGCACCTGCGCGAACCCGGCGTCGATGTCAGCGTTGGTCAGTTCCATGGCCACCCGACGAGCGGCGTCAGAGTATCACCATGGCATCGCCGTAACTGTAGAAGTGGTAGCCGCGCGCGACGGCGTCGCGATAGGCCGCGAGCACGAGATCGATCCCGCCGAAACCGGCGACCAGCATGAGCAACGACGACTTCGGCAAATGGAAGTTGGTGACGAGCGCATCGATCGCGGCGAAGCGGTGGCCGGGAAACAGGAAGTTGTCGGCGAGCCCCGCGCCGGCCCGCACCGCGCCGCCGTGGGTCGATGCCGCGTGCTCGAGCGCGCGCGTCGTCGTCGTGCCCACCGCCACGACACGACGGCCGGCGTCGCGCGCGGCAGCGATCGCGTCGGCCGTCGGCGGCGGAATCTCATACGGCTCCGGATCGACGACGTGATCTTCGACGCGATCTGTCTTCACCGGCTTGAACGTCCCGTACCCGACG
>SCUN01000275.1 GCA_004297655.1 Acidobacteriota bacterium
TTTGTCGGAACGCATTGCCGTGCTGAGCGCGCCGGATGCCGTCCAGATCAAGCTCGCCGGTCAGCCCGATGCGCCCAACGCCTCCGCCAGCGTCGTCATGAGCCCAACGCGCGGCATGGTCCTGACCGCCGAGCACCTGCCGGCGCTCGCGGCCGGCAAGATCTATCAACTGTGGGTCGTGACCAAGCAGGCGCCGGTCAGCATCGGCACGTTCGAGGTGAACGCGGACGGCTCAGTGACCGGCACGATGCCGATCACCGAGGAGGCAAAACTGAATCCGGTGGCCGTCGCCGTCACGATCGAACCGGCCGGCGGCGTTTCGGCGCCGACCGGACCCAAAGTCCTCGTCGGCCTGTTGAATCACTAACTCACCGACTCACGAATCGATTGAACGGGGTCAATTCTCGACGCGCGTGAGGCCGGGATGGCGCTCGCGATGAGCGCGAGCGGCAGCGTGATCGCCGCGGCGATGAGAAACACGCGCGGGTCCAGTGGACTGATGTCGTAAACCGCGTTGCCCAGGAGGCCGGCCGCGCCGAGACCGAGCGAGCCGCCGATGGCGATGCCGGTGAGGGCCAGCCGCGCGCCGCTGCCGATGACGCTGCGAACCACGTGGCCGCGCGACGCCCCGAGCGCCATCTCGATGCCGATCTCGCGCCGCCGGCGCACGACCGCGAACGCCATCACGCCGTACATGCCCACCATCGCCAGGCCCAGACTGACGCTGCCGATCCCGATCGTCGATCCCGCCAGCGCGCGTTCGAGGAAGAGCGCGCGATGGAAGTGTTCGCTGCGCGTCAGGATCTCGAGCGACGGGATGTTCCGGTTGAGGGCGATGATCTCGGCCCGCAACGCCGACGCCAACGCGCGTTCGTCGCCGCGGCCGCGCGCGATGAGCGTCATCTCGCCGGAGCCGACCTGCGACATCGGGAAGAACATGTACGGCGGCGGCGTCTCGCGCAGCGTGTTGTACTTGCCGTCCGCGACAATGCCGACGATGACGACCTGGCGGGACGGGTCTTGGGTGCCGGACGCGCCGAGAAGTTCCAACCGGCGGCCGATCGGTTCCTGGCCCTCCCAGAACTTTCGCGCCATGGTTTCGTTGATGACCGTGACGAGCGCGCTGTCGGCGCGGTCCAGGGTGCTGAAGTCCCGGCCGCGAATGAGCGGCGTGCCGATGGTCGAGAAGAACCCGGGCGACACGACGTTCTGCCGGATGTCGAAAGCGGTCGCTCCCGGCGGCGGCACGTGACCGGGGATGACCACACGCTCGGCCGCGCCGCCGCCGTAGATGCTGTTGAGCGGCACGTGGCGCGCGTAAGCGGCAGCGTCGACGTTCGGCAGCGCGCGCACGCGATCGATCAGCGACTGGTACGCGTCGGCCGCCTGCGCGCGGTTCAGGCCCGCCGCGCCCGGCGCCAGGTCGGCGAATGCCATCGCGCCCGGCGCGAAGCCCGTGTCCGTGCGCGCGGCGTTCTGCAGGCTCAAGCCAAAG
Source organism: Acidobacteriota bacterium (assembly GCA_004297655.1). Classification (GTDB taxonomy): domain Bacteria; phylum Acidobacteriota; class Vicinamibacteria; order Vicinamibacterales; family SCN-69-37; genus SCUN01. The sequence goes on from SCUN01000275.1 coordinate 1,496, forward strand.
AGCGCCGCCATTTCCACGAGCAGGAACATCACCGCGAGCTGCGCGACCACCAGCACCTGCCGGACGCCGCCGCGACGGCGCCCCGACGTCGCGGCGCCGGGCGTCGCGGCCTTCAGGACCGAGCTCAGATCCGCCCGCGTGGCCGTGAACGCCGGCGCAATGCCGGCCAGCATCGTCGCGGCAAGGGCCACGGCGGATGTCGCCAGGCCGACGCGGAGGTCGACGCGAAAATCGAGATTCACCTCGATCGGAAGCGGCGGAATCAGCGCCGGCAATACCCGGAGGATCCA
>SCUN01000276.1 GCA_004297655.1 Acidobacteriota bacterium
TGTAGTCTCTCCGCATGAACCTGGCCCTCATGGCGCTCCTGATCGCCGGCGCGGCGACGGTTGCCGATCCGCAGGCCGATCAGCCGTCGCTCAAGAGCAGCAACCGCCTGATCCTCGCCGGCGTGCAGTACGGCGCGCCGATGCGCACGTCCGCGAGCGTGGCGCTCTTTATGTCGAGGTCTCTGAACAAGACCTATCCGCGCATCGAAGGCTGGCTCGTCGAAGCCGGGGCGGGCCAGGGCGGCGGCCGCATTTCAGTCGGACACGCCGGCTTCCTCGAATACCTCGGCCTCGATCTGCGCGGCGTGCTCAGCCGCACCTGGAACTCGCCGCGCGCCGCGACCCCGAAGGCGACATACGGCGGCCTCGAGGCCGGGATGACCATCCTCTATGTCCGCGTGAGCGCCGGCGTCGCGCGCCGACTCGCCGGCCCGGCCGGCGACCACGCCACGATCTTCACGTGGAGCGGCGCGATTCAGATTCCGATCAAGTGATGCCTGTCGTTTCAGTGACCCGCCTTCGTCTTCGTTCGGCGTGGTTTCTTCCGGCCTTCCTGTTCCACGCGATCCGCTCGCAGCTCCAATCGAAGCGGGCCGCGGGCAACATCAGCACGCAGGTGCTCAACGACGCCAATCTCGCGTTTTGGACGCTGACGGTCTGGCGCGACAAGGACGCGATGCGCGCCTACATGATCTCGGGCGCGCACAAGACGGCCATGCCGAAGCTGATGGCATGGTGCGATGAGGCGGCGATGGCGGACTGGACCCAGGACCATCCGGCGCCGCCAAGCTGGGCCGACGCCCACAAGCGATTGATCGCCGAAGGTCGCCGCTCGAAGGTGCGGCAACCCTCGCGACGCCAGCTCGATTTCGTCATCCCGCCGCCGCGCGCCTGACGCCGATAGAATTGTCATTCATGTCTACCCGCGGAACACTCTCGACACCCGGTGCGCTCGACGCGCTCTGCGCGCGGCTCGGTGCCCTCACGCCCGACTCCCCGCGCCAGTGGGGCCGCATGACGGTCCACCAGATGCTCTGCCATCTCTCCGACGCGTTCCTCATCGTCTCCGGCGATCGCCCCGTCGCGAAACGCGCGGATACACTCCTGAATCGAACCCTCGTGAAGTTCGTCGCGCTCAAGACGCCCCTGCCGTGGCCGAAAGGCGTGCCGACGATGAAGGAGTGCGACGCGGAGAAGGAGGGGACACCGCCGGAGATCTTCGAGCGCGACCGCGCGAAGGCGATCGCGTGCCTGCGAGCCTTTGCGAAACCGTCACCCACGCCCCTGAGTCACCCGCTGTTCGGACCGATGTCGCACGAGGACTGGATGATCTGGGCGTTCCGGCACACCGACCACCACCTGCGGCAATTCGGGCAATGAGGGACGCCATGAAACGCATTGCCTCACTCTTCGCACTGGCCTTCGGCGCGAGCGTCGCGGCGCAAATGCCCATCGACATCCCGCGAATGCTCAAGATCTCGGACAACGTCTACGTCTACGAGGACTACCACTCCGGCGCCGAGAAGTTCACGACCAACAGCCTGGTGGTGATCACCAATGACGGCGTCGTCGTCGCCGACGGGCAGGGGAGTGTGGCCGCGACGAAGGGCATGGTCGACGCGATCGCGAAGATCACCCCGAAGCCGATCACGCACGTCGTCATCGGCTCCGACCACGGCGATCACACGGGCGGCAACGCGGCGTTTCCGGCCGGCGTGAAGTACTTTGTGCACCCGACCTCGCGAGACACGCTGAAAGGCCCAGACGGCGCGACCCTGGTGACGGATCGAACGGCGATCAGCGTCGGCGGCGAGGAGATTCAGATTCTTTTTCTCGGCAGGGCGCACACGGGCGGCGACCTGAGCGTCTTCCTGCCGCGGCAGAAGATCCTGTTCATGAGCGAGACGTTCTTCAACCACGTGTTTCCGGCGATGCGCTCGGCGTATCCGAGCGAATGGCTCGGCGCGCTCGACAAGGCGATGGCCATGAACGCCGCGCTCTACATCCCCGGGCACGGCTACACGGTCGCCGACGGCGCGGAGTCACGGCGGAATCTGGTCGCGTATCGCGCGGCGACGGCCGCCGTGATCGCGGAAGCGACGCGACTCTACAAAGCCGGCGTGCCGCTCGCGGACGCGCCGAAGCAGGCGAACTGGGGTGAGTTCGCGTCGTGGACGCTATCCGCGTCGCAGGGACCGATCGCGATCCGGAAGGTCTACGAAGAGCTCAGCCGGCGGGCCAGTTCTCGTAACTGACATCCGCGCCGTTGATCCAGGCGAGCGGCAGCCGTCTCGCGCGAGCCATCGCCACGACCTCCGCCGTGCCGCCGGGGCCGCGCGCGGTGAGGCCGTCCCAGATCGCCAGTAGCACATCGGCGCGGTCGAGACCGTAGGCGCCGGCCGATTCGTACGCCTGCCGTCGCGTCGGTTGCGGCGGCAGTTCAACGACTTCGTCGGCGGCGGCCAGGAGCGCATTGAAGTCCTGCTGCGATGCGTCGGTGGCGAAGTCCTTTCGGTACTCCGCCGCGGGCATCGGCAACACGGCCGTCAGGGCGTTGCCAGCCCGCGCCAGCACCCGATGCGCGGCCACGCGATCAGCGCCTTCGGCCAGCGCCGACACCGCGCGGATCTTCCGATCGGGAAACTGACGCGCCAGTTGATCGAGCACGCGGTCAATGGCCGCGTCGGTTGACGCGGGGTGAGGCAAGACACGGTGACCGGTCACCGAGACGGTGAGCGGGAGCGGCGGGCGCGTCACCCTTTAACGACGATCTTGAACCCGGCGAGTTTCGCGAGTTCGGGATACCAGCGGACGGAGCCCCGGTCCTTCTCCTTTTCGTGGTCCGGAAGGCTCGCGTAAGGTGTCAGGCAGTCGTGGCGGCGCTCGGCGCGCTGTTTTTCGCGAAGCTCGAGATCGTCGGTGCGCTCGACCCATGTCCAGCCGTTCTTGCGCCGGACGTCGGTCCAGCCGTCATGTTCTTCCTCCGCAAGGACTTCGATGTGCGCTTCGAGGATGGCGGCCGCGTTGGCGGCGGGCGGGCGCGGATCTTTGAGCGGCACGAGTTCAAGACCGGCGATCGCGAGGATCGTCGGCACACGCCACGCGGCCGCGCGATTATCGGCTTTGGTCTCGGGGTCGAGCAACTCGAACGCCTTCTTGAAGGCGTTCCTGTTATCGGCGCTCGTCAGCCACCGGGCGTGAACCGCGGCGGAGATGGTCTCGGCCTGCTCCTGAAACTCGCGCGGCTGGTCCATGATCCGCTTGAACGCATCGAGATCGCCCACGTTCATCTCGAGGACCTCGTCGGTCGGGAGCGCCGAACGCTGGTAGTTCGGCGCGGATCCGCGCAGGCTGAGCACGATCTTCTCGAACGACCGCGAGCCGAAGGCGTATGACCGGGCTTCGAGGAGCGCCGCGAGGAGCCCCGGATCCATCTCGAGGCGGCGGCTGCCGGTCTTCTCGTCCATGAGGCCGAGCAGCGAGCGCAGGAGGATGGCGCGGCGCACGGGAAAGCAGACATCGCTCGCGTCGTTGACCCAGTCCGCCCCGTTGAAGTGCTGCCGGGGATTCGGACCGAGCACGTTGAGCGTGCCGTGCAGGCGGCTCTTGAAATCGGGCCCTTTCTTGAGCCCGAACTCCGCGTAGGCGGCCCGCGCTTCCCTGGGCGGCCCGAAGTTCTCGAACGTGTAACTCGTCGCGCCGGCGAACACGAAGACGCATCGGCCGATCGGATGCGTGATCTGGCCCTCCTGAAACCGGCCGTCCTGCATCGGCGCGAGCAGAAACTGCAGCCACCAGTAACTGCGCGAGTCGAATTCGTCCCAGAAGACGACCGGC
>SCUN01000277.1 GCA_004297655.1 Acidobacteriota bacterium
CCGAAATTCGCCGAGGGAAACGCGCGCCGGCCCGTCACCAGTTCGTAGAGCACGACGCCGAACGAAAACAGGTCGCTGCGGTGATCGATCTGAAGACCGCGCGCCTGCTCCGGGGAAAAATATCCGGGCGTGCCGGCGATCGCGTTCTCGGGGCCGAGCCGCGTCACGCCGGGATCGAGATCCACGGGTTGATCCATGCGCGCCAATCCGAAATCCAGCAGCTTCACCCGCCCATCGTCGAGCACCATCACGTTCACGGGCTTCAGATCGAGGTGAATGACGCCGCGGGCGTGCGCGGCGGCGAGCGCCGCGGCAATTTGCGACGCGATGTCCAGCGCGAGGTCGAGCGGCAGGCGCCCGGCGCCGAGCGCGTCGCCAAGCGTGTAACCGGTCACCAGTTCCATGACGGCGTAGCGAACGCCGTTGTCTTCGCCGATATCGAAGATGCTGAGAATGTTCGGGTGCGCGAGCGCGGCGACGGCCCGCATCTCGGTGAAGAACCGGTCGCGCGTCCCCGGATCGTTCGCCAGCGCGCCGGCGATCAGCTTGATCGCGACCTCGCGGCCGAGCCGCGGATCACGGGCGCGGTACACCTCGCCCATCCCGCCCTTCCCGAGCGGCGCGACGACTTCATAGGGGCCGAGCTTCGTGCCGGGCAGGAGCACGGGGGAAAGTCTATTCGATGGTGAGAAGGTGTGGGGGTAAGGGGGTAAGGGGGTGATCGGGTGAGCAGGTGCGTCGGGTGAGCGCAAGAACTGCAACATGGAGGGAATGGGAAGATTGCAGAAACTGCAATCTGGCGAGGTGGCTCATGGCGCGACGATGCGGCATGGAACCTGCTCCGCTAACCCGGCATGGCAGTGTTGCAGGACCTCATCGTCTATCGATTGGCGGAGGAACTTCGAGCCGGCGTGATTTGGCTGACCGAGTTGCCGTCGGCGCGTCGGGAATTCCGATTGCGTGACCAACTGCGCTCCGCGGCGGGTTCAGTCGTTTCGAATATCGCGGAAGGCTACGGCCGGCAGCGGCACGCGGACTTTGTCAAATTCATCGACTACGCCGCCGGCAGCTTGCGCGAAACAGAGTCATGGTTGCGGGACGGCGGTGTCCGGGGACTCTGGTCGGAAGACGAACTCGCGCCCGCACTGCGCCTTTGCCGACGTCTCACACCCGCCCTCCAAAACCTCCGGCGCTACCTCAAGGCAACAAAGACACCGTCCTGACCCGCTTACCCGATCACCCCCTGACCCCCTCACCCGCTTACCCGCTCACCCGCTGATCGCCTTACCATCTAGACATGACCGACCTCGCCCTCGAGACCCTCCGATTTCCTGTTGGCAAGTTCAAGGCCGACCCGAATGCCGATATGGCCGCGATGATCGATCAGATCGCGGCGGCGCCGGCGAACCTCGCGAAGCTGGCCGAACGCATGACGCCGGCCCAGCTCGCGACGCCGTACCGTCCCGGTGGATGGACGGCAGCGCAAGTGGTGAACCACGTCGCCGACAGCCACATGAACGCCTACATCCGCACGCGATTCGCGCTCGTCGAAGACAACTTCACCGTCAAGCCGTACGACGAGAACGTGTGGGCCGGGCTGGTCGACGCGAAGAGCACCGACGTCGCGCCGTCCCTTTCGATCCTGAAGGGCCTGCACGCGCGGTGGGTGACGCTACTTCGGACCGTCACGCCCGAACAGTTTCAGCGCCCGCTGCTCCACCCGGAGCGCGGCCCGATGACGCTGCACACGTTGATTCAGTTATACGCGTGGCACGGACGCCACCACGCGGGACACCTGGCGTCGATTCTCAAGTAACGCAATTACCGGCTTATCAGCTTCTTTCGGATCACCGGAATCAGCGACAGGCTCGACACGGTCAGCGTCCACGCGATCCACGGGTGGCTCTTGTGGACGATCACATGGAGCACCGCGGTCTCGAGCAGGATCGCGAACGTGATGACGCCGGCGAGCGCGCTAGAGCTCGACGAGGAGGACACCGGGATCTTCGATGAGTTCTTTGACGCGGACGAGGAACCGCACGGCCTCCGCGCCATCGACGATGCGGTGATCGTAGGTGAGCGCGGTGTACATCATCGGGCGCAGCACGATCTGGCCGTTGACGCCGACCGGGCGTTCCTTGATCGCGTGTAATCCGAGAATGCCGACCTGCGGCGGATTCAGGATCGGCGTGCTCATCAGCGAGCCGAAGACGCCGCCGTTGGTGATCGTGAACGTGCCGCCGCGCAGGTCTTCGAGCGCGAGCGTGCCGTCGTTGGCCTTCGCGGCAAATCCACGCACCGCCGCTTCGATCTCGGCAAACGACTTCCTGTCCGCATCGCGCACGACCGGGACGACGAGGCCTTCGGCGGCGCTCACGGCCATGCCGATGTCGTAGTAGTGCTTGAGCACGATATCGTCGCCCTGGATTTCGGCGTTCAGCCGCGGGAACTCGCGCAGCGCCGCGACGGCGGCCTTGACGAAAAACGACGACAGGCCGAGCCCGACGCCATACTTCTTCGAAAACGATTCCTTCTGCCGGGCGCGAAGCGCCTGCACGGCGCTCATGTCGACCTCGTTGAAGGTCGTCAACATCGCGGCCGTCGACTGGACTTCGAGGAGGCGCTTCGCGATGGTGGCTCTCCTCTTTGACATTCGCTCTCGGGACTCGCTTCGATCGCCCGCGGGTGCGCTGGTGCGCGGGTGCGCGGGTGCGCTCGTGCCGGGTGCGACAGGTGCAGGTGCGGCTGGCCTGGCGGCTTTCGCGACGTCGTCCCTGGTCACGCGCGGCCCGGAGGTGGTCACGGCCGCGATGTCGATCTTGCTCTCGCGCGCCGCTTTGCGCGCCGACGGCGTCGCCGGTACCGAACGCTCAGCGCCAGCGTCCGAACCCTCAGCGGCAGCGTACGAACGCTCAGCGCGAGTGTACGAACCCCCAGCGGCAGCGCCTGAACCCTCAGCGACAGCGCCCAGAACGTCCCCGATCTTGACGTCCGAGCCCTGGCCGAACGCGATCCGGGCGAGCGTCCCCGACTGGGGCGCGGCCACTTCGATGTCGACTTTGTCGGTCTCGAGTTCCACGAGCGGCTCACCGACGACCACCGGGTCGCCTTCCTTCTTGAACCACTTGGCGACGCGCGCGTCCACTATCGACTCGCCCATCTCCGGAACCACGATGTCAGTTGCCATTCCGCCTCATGACTGCACCTTGGAGGTCATGGAGAGACCATGAAGATTCTTCCCAGGGAATCTCTACGGCCCTCCATGGCCCTCCACGGTTAGACGCTTTTCACCCGTACTGTACCAAGCTCGAACGCCTTCGCAATGAGCTGTTCCTGATTTTTTGTGTGCCGCGCCGACGAGCCTTCCGCCGGGCTCGAGCTGCGCGGCCGCGCCAGCACGCTCAGCGGGCGCCGGCCCGTCAGCTCCGAGAGCTGCGGCCGTACGAAATCCCAGGCCCCCATATTCTCGGGCTCTTCTTGAACCCACGTCACGTGCTCGAGGTTGGGATAGGCCTCGAGCACATCGGTAATGTCGGAAACGGGGAATGGGTAAAGTTGTTCGATCCGGCAAACGGCAATCGGCAATTGCTGCTTTCTGGCTTCGCTGGTGAGCAAATCGACGGCGATCTTGCCGCTGCACAGGATCAGACGACGGATATCGTTCGCCCGCGCTCTCGCCTCCGCATCGTCGATCACCGGCTGCCAGCGGCCCTCGGCCAGGTCCGCCGGCGTGGACACGACGAACGGGTGCCGGAGCAGGCTCTTGGGCGTCAGCACGATGAGCGGCAGCGGGTCCTTCGTCAGCAGCGCGGCCTGCCGGCGCAGCAGGTGGAAGAACTGCGCGGGCGTCGTGCAGTTGGCCACGCGCATGTTGATGTCGGCCGCCAGCTGCAGGAAGCGCTCGGGCCGCGCGCTCGCGTGATCCGGCCCCTGCCCTTCGTGCGCGTGCGGCAGCAGGAACACGAGCGACGGCTCCTGTCCCCACTTCGCGCGCGCCGAGACGACGAACTCGTCGATGATCGTCTGCGCGCCGTTGATGAAGTCGCCGTACTGCGCCTCCCAGATCACGAGCCGTTCGGGCGCCTGCACGTTGTAGCCGTATTCGAATCCGACCGCGCCCTGCTCCGAGAGCGGGCTGTTGTGAATTTCGAATGACGCCTTCGCCTGCGGCAGCGCCTGCAGCGGCGCGAACGCGTCGCCCGTCTTCGCGTCGCGCAACACCGCGTGCCGGTGGCTGAAGGTGCCGCGCTCGACGTCTTCGCCGGTCAGGCGGATCGGCGTGCCGTCCTCCAGGATCGACGCATAAGCCAGGTCCTCGGCAGCCGCCCAGTCGATGGACAGCGCCGCGGCATCGTCCAGCGCTTTGCGGCGCTTGTCGCGGTTCTTCTCCAGCTTGCGATGCACCGTGAAGCCCGCGGGCGCCGACATCAGCGCCGCGTTCAGCCGGCGCAGACGATCGAGAGACACGTGCGTCGGCGTCTTCGCCGCGGTGCCCGGCGGCGCGATCGCGGGCACGACCTCCACGAGATCCTTGTCGGGCTGCAGGGAGTCGAGCACCTTCTGCAACTCGTCGAGCTTCGCGGCCAGCATCGCCGCGGCTTCGCCCGGCTTCAGCACGCCGCGCGTTTCGAGCGTCTTCGCCCAGATCTCGCGGACGGTCGGCTGCGCGTTGACCTTCGCGTACATCGCCGGTTGCGTGAACGCGGGCTCGTCGCCTTCGTTGTGGCCGTGGCGGCGGTACCCGACGAGGTCGATGAGGAAGTCACGCTTGAATTCCTGTCGATAGGCGATCGCCATCCGCGCCACCGTGACGCACGCCTCGACGTCGTCCGCATTCACGTGCACGATCGGGATCTTGAAGCCGCGCGCGAGCCCGCTCGCGTAGAGCGTGCTGAACGAATCGCGCTGGTCGGTCGTGAAACCGATCTGGTTGTTGGCGATGATGTGGATCGTGCCGCCGGTCGTGTAGCCGTCGAGCTTGTTGAGGTTGAGCGTTTCGGCGACGATGCCCTGCCCGGGGAACGCGGCGTCGCCGTGAATCAGGATCGGCAGCACGACGTTCGGATCGAACACCGGCGCGCCCGGCTGCGACGCGTTCGTGCCCGCCGCGCGGGCCATGCCCTCGAGCACGGGGTCGATCGCTTCGAGATGGCTCGGGTTGGGCGGCATCGTGACGACGAAGTTCACGTCGCGGCCGGCCGGAAATTCGCGGGTGGCGGCGAGGTGGTATTTCACGTCGCCGTCGAATTTCAGATAGATGTGCTCGTGCGCGCTGCGCACGGGATCGCGGAATTCCGCCAGCATCTGCGCGTACGGCTTGCCGAGCACGTGCGTCATCACGTTCAGCCGGCCGCGATGCGCCATCGCGATGAACCCGCGAAGGATGTCGCTGGCGGCTGCCGCCGAGATCACCTCGTCGAGCACGGGCACGAGCGTGTCGAGTCCTTCGATCGAGAAGCGCGTCTTTCCGGGAAACGTCCGCTGAAGAAACTTCTCGAAGCCCTCGACCTCGGTCAACCGCCGCAACATCGCCACATCGTCGATCGGCTGCGACGCCGGCGTGAAGCGGCCCGACTCGACGGCCTGGCGCAGCCAATGCCGCTCATCCGGATTGAAGATGTGGGCGAAGTCGTAGCCGATGTTGCCGCAGTAGATCGCGCGCAGCTTCTCGACCACTTCCGCCATGGTCTTCGACGACGCGCCGACCGCGCCCCAGACGAAGGAACCCGGAAGCGCCTGCAAATCGGCGTCGGTGACGTGATGGGTGGCGAGCTCCAGCGCCGGGTCGCCCGTCGGACGGCCGCCGAGCGGATCGATCGTCGCGGCGAGATGGCCGTAGCGGCGGATCGATTGGGCGAGGTTGAAGGCGCCGACCGGAATTTCTAAGTTGATCGATGCGTCCGTAGGCCGGGACTTTAGTCCCGGCGCGTCGCCGGAGCTGAAGCTCCGGCCTACAGGAACCGGTGGCGGCCCGAGTGTCGCGAACAGCGCGCGTGTTTCTTCGTCGACCGACTTCGGATCCTTCTGGAACCGTTCGTACAGCTCGAGTGCGTATGCCTGGTTAACGCCCTGAAAGTCCCGCCATCCCGTGGCCATCGGAACTTTCTATTCTATCAGTCACCCGGTTGCGTCATTTTCATCGGATCGACCCACTCGTCGAACTGTTCCGACGTGAGCAAGCCGAGCGCGAGCGCGGCTTCTTTGAGCGTCGTGCCGTCCTTGTGGGCCTTCTTCGCGATCTTCGCCGCGTTGTCGTAGCCGATGTGCGGGTTGAGCGCGGTGACGAGCATCAAACTCTTATGCAAGTTGTCATCAATGCGCGTTTGGTTCGCCTCGATGCCGATCGCGCAGAACTCGTTGAAGTTCCGGCACGCGTCGCCGATGAGACGGATCGACTGCAGCACGTTGTGGATGATGACGGGCTTGTAGACGTTCAACTCGAAGTTGCCGGACGCGCCGCCGATGCCGACCGCGACGTCGTTCCCCATCACCTGCGCGCACACCATCGTCATCGCTTCGCACTGCGTGGGGTTGACCTTGCCCGGCATGATCGAGCTGCCGGGTTCGTTCTCGGGGATCGTGATTTCGCCGATGCCGGCGCGCGGGCCCGACGCGAGCCAGCGGACGTCGTTGGCGATCTTCATGAGCGCGGCCGCGAGCGTCTTCAGCGTGCCGTGCAGATGCACGAGCGGCTCGTGGCCCGCGAGCGCCGCGAACTTGTTCGGCGCCGTCGCGAACGGCAGGCCGGTGATCGCGGCGATCTGCTTCGCGGCCTTCACGGCGAATTCCGGATGCGTGTTGAGACCGGTGCCCACGGCCGTGCCGCCCAGCGCCAGCTCGTAGACCGCCGGCAGCGCCGAGTTCACGGCGTTCAGAGAAAGATCGAGTTGCGCCACCCAGCCCGAAATCTCCTGCCCGAGCGTGAGCGGCGTCGCGTCCTGCAGATGTGTGCGCCCGATCTTCACGCAGGCCTCGTAGGCCCTGGCCTTCCCGTCCAGCGTCTCGCGCAGCGCGCGGACGTGCGGAATGAGATGACGCACGACCTGCTCGGCCGCCGCGATGTGCATGGCCGTTGGGAACGTGTCGTTCGATGACTGGCCGCGATTGACGTGGTCGTTGGGATGCACGGGCTTCTTCGAGCCCATCACGCCGCCGGCCAATTCGATCGCGCGGTTCGAAATGACCTCGTTCGCGTTCATGTTCGTCTGCGTGCCGCTGCCGGTCTGCCAGACGAACAGCGGGAAGTGCGCGTCGAGCTTGCCGTCGATGACTTCCTGCGCCGCCGACAGGATCAGGTCGGCCGTCTCTTTCGGCAACTGGCCGAGTTCCAGGTTCGCCGCCGCCGCGGCGCGCTTCAGCACACCGAGCGCGCGGATCAGCGGCCGCGAGAAGTGCTCCTGGCCGATATTGAAATGATGGAGGGAGCGCTCGGTCTGCGCGCCCCAGTACTTGTCGGTCCCGACCTCGATCGGGCCCATGGAATCGGTTTCGGTGCGGGTGGCCATCTATCTAACTGTGCGTCAGCTCCGCAGCCCTTTCAATGGGTCTATGCCCGCCGCCCGGCGGGCCGGTAGCGCGGAGGCCACCAGGCCCGCCGTGAGCACCAACGCCGCGACGACCGCGTACGTCAGCGGATCTCGCGTCGTGATGCCGAACAAGTACTGCCCGAGCGCTCGGGCGCCCACGGCCGCGGCGGCGATACCGGCGGCCACGCCGGCGGCCGTCAGCACCGCGCCCTCGGACACAACCAGCCAGACGATCGTCGCCGGCGTCGCGCCAAGCGCCGTGCGCACGCTGATCTCCCGGGTGCGCTGGGTGACGGAGTACGACAGCCCGCCGAAGAGCCCAACCAGCGCGATGAGCGCCGCGATCACCGCGAACCCGCCGAAGAGCACGGCGTACAACCGCGGCCGCGCCAGGCTGCGCATGAGCCGCGCCTCCATCGAGATCGTCTGGTCGATGGTCGCCAGCGGATGCACCGCGCGCACGGCAGCGCGGATTTCCGGAACGATCTGATCGGGATCGCCGGCCGTCCGGATGACGACGTAGTTGGTCGCCGGCGGACCGCCGTCGAGCTGCGCCAGGCTCACGAACAGCTCCGGCGCCGGCGGATCGGTCGAATCGGCGCGTTGCGCGTCGTCGACGATGCCGATGACGCGCCAATCCTCTGTCGTCTCGCCGCTGTTGATGCCGAGCGGCACGACGGCGCCGATCGGATCCGCGCCCAGGTACTGGCGCGCGAACGTGCGGTTGACGACCATGACGCGCTCGCGCTGGTGCGTGTCGGCGGGCTCGAACGTGCGCCCCTGCGCGAGCCGCAGGCCCATCGCCGCAAAATAGCCGGGCGTGACGTCGCGAAGCACGGCGCTCACCGTGCGGGGCGGCTCGTTCGGGCGAACGATCATGCTCGCGAACCGACGCTCGCCTCCGCCGAGCGGAATCCCGTCCGACGATCCCACGGCCCGGACGCGCGAATCCGCGGCGAGACGCGCGATGAGCGCGTCGATCGCCGCCGTTCGCGGCGGGCCGGCCGCGATCGAGGACGGCAGCTGCACGCGCGCGGTCATCACGTTCGCGCGGTCGAACCCGCGGTCGAGCCGCCAGGTATTGATGAAGGAACGCGTCAGCAGCGCGCCGCTCGTGAGCAACGCGGCGGCGATCGCGACCTGTGCGGCCGCGATCAGCGGGCGCGCGCCGAAACGGGCGCGCCGCCGCAGCGTCGAATCCTCGTTCATCGTCGATCGCAGATCGACCGCCGCCGCCTGACGCGCCGGGAGGAGGGCGATGATGATCGAGGTGGCGATGGCCATCGCCGCGGCGACGAGCAGCACTCGCCCATCGAGCAGCACCATCTCGACGCGCGGAAAATCCGCCGGTAGCAGCGCCGGCACCACACGAAGCACGGCCATCGTCAACACCAGGCCGGCCAGACCGCCCGCGACGCCGAGCATCAGGTTCTCGACGATGAGTTGGCGGATGAGGCGCGCGGTGCCGGCACCGATCGCCGTACGAATGGCCACCTCGCGTCGGCGCGCCACGGCGTGAGCGAGTTGCAGACTCGCGACGTTGCCGACCGCCGCCATCCACAGCAGAGCGACGGCGACGAGCAGCGCCCAGAGCGCGGGACGCACCTCGCCGACCAGCCAATCCACCACCGGTTTGGCCTGCACGAGCGCGGGACCGGCGCTGCCGAAGACCGCGGGAATCACCGGGCCAAGATTCGGGAGACCGCGCGCGGCGGCCTGCCCTTCGGCGGCGGCCTGCTCCGGCGTCGCGCCCGGTTTGAGCAACGCCACGGCATCGAACATCGAAATGGTGCGGCTGTCTCCCGGCCCGATCGGGTTCGGCAGGCGGCGAGGCATCCATAGACGGACGTCGGGCGTCGGAAACGCGAAGCCCTCCGGCATGACGCCGATGATCGTCACGGTCTCCGACGACAACCGTAGCGTGCGGCCCACGACATCCGGCGCCGCGCCGAAGCGCTCACGCCAGAAGCCGTACGAAAGCAGCGCAACCGGTTGAG
>SCUN01000278.1 GCA_004297655.1 Acidobacteriota bacterium
AATGTGAGTGACCCGTCCGGCTTTCGTCAGGATCTTCTTCTTGAGAATCGAGAGGTAATCCTGATTCAGTCGCCAACGCTCATTGCCCTGGTCATCTGTATCCTGTTCGGCGGCGTTCCAGGAATGGAAGAACGTGCCTTTCCTGGCGGTTGCCACGTTTGAGTGAGGATGTGTCGCAATCCGCATCAGGCCGGCGATCGGATCGAAGTACGGAGTGTCGGGGCCATCGACTCGTGCGAACTCATCGAAGAAGTCGAAGTCGTCCTTCTCCTGGTAGAGCGCGAATCGGCTCGCGTCTATGCCTTTACGCCTCAGCGCAAGAAAAGCAAGGACGTGCTGGGCGGCCTGTTTATTGACCGCAGATCGAAAGCTGGCGAGCTGCTGGAGGGCTTCCGTAAGCTGCGCGGCCGAAACGTATTTCATGCCGTGATGGCTGAAGGTGGACGGGCCGCTTCCTTCTCAGAAGACTGATCGTCGAACATCTCGAACTTAGCGACGATTTCCTGCGCAACTGCGCGAGCTAGGAGGGGTGGCACAGCGTTGCCGATCTGCCGCTGAACCTGCTTGTCCACAAAACGATATCGGTCAGGAAAAGACTGAAGCCTAGCGGCCTCTCGCGGCGTCAGAGAACGATTCTCGGCAGGATGCACGAACGGCCCTGACGACACGTTTGTGAAGTAACAAGTTATCGTGTACGAGGGTTTCGCCCAGCTCAATCGGTAGTAGAGCGTGGTGCAATCCTTCCGCAAGGCCCCTGTGCTGATTCGTCGCATTCGTCGGAAACGAGCGGGCAGTTTCGCTTGTGGAATCGCGCGGATGCCGCTTCCCTCGGGGACCTTCGTAATTATGCTCATTGCAAGGTCTGACACTCGCCGTGCGCGATGGAGTGACAGCCGTTTAGGGGCATTCCCGCGAACGAACTTCTGGAATTCCGATGTGGGTGCCGAAGAATACTCGACAGACTCGCCTTCGTCGCCGATTGCAGCGAGGTCGCCGAGTGCATCGCGCACCGTAACGAACGGGAGCAAGCCGAGCATCGGAGCTACGTCAGGTGAACAATGAGTCGGGGCAGGGAAAGTAATCGGCAGGTCGGTATTCGTTGCGATGAAAAAGAGACGCTCCCTGAACTGGGGCACGCCAAAATCAGCGGCGCGAAGAACTCGGGACTCGACTCTGTAGCCAATCCTCCTAAAGCTGGCATGGATCTCATCTCGATAGCGCCCCCGGTCGTAGGTGAGCATCCCCTTGACGTTCTCCATGACCACCCAGGAAGGGCGAACCTCTTTGACCAGTCGGACGAACTCTTTGAACAGGAAATTTCGAGGATCGTTGGCGTCCCGCTTCCCGTGCGTGCTGAACCCCTGACAACTGGGCCCACCAATCACGAGATCTACGGGACCTCCCGCAGCTTCCAAGAGTTGTTTGCCCTTGAGATTGCGGACGTCTTCGGTGAAGAGCGGGACGTTTGGGTTCTGAAGGCGATACGTAGCGCCGGCGACCGGATCGGAATCGACAGCCGCAACCACCTTGAACCCGGCTAGTTCGAAGCCGAATGAGAGACCGCCCGCTCCGCAGAACAGGTCAACAACCCGCAGCATGTCGCCCAGCCCCCCAGATATCGGACAAGCGGTTGGAGTGTACACTGCATCTAGAGGGCTGTTCAAGAGTCGCCGTTGAGTCGCCATCCAAATAATCTAGGAACAGCCTCTGACAGGTCCGGTCACGGCCAGCCGCCACCATGGATCCCCTGACGCCCACGGCCCGCAGCCGGGTAATGGCCAAAATCAGGCAACGCGACAGCGACCTTGAGGTGCGGCTGCGGCTCGCAGTCTGGCGGGCGGGCCTGCGGTATCGGAAGAACGTTCGTGTGCACGGGACGCCCGACTTGCTGATTTCGCAAGCGAAGATCGTTGTCTTTGTGGACTCTTGCTTTTGGCACTCGTGCAGATTCCACTGCCGCCGGCCGAAGTCAAACGTGAGGTTCTGGAACGCAAAGCTAGAACGCAACCGGCAAAGAGACCTCGCCGTTACGAGGTACTACCGTCGAAGATCCTGGACGGTGCTGCGCTTCTGGGAGCATCAGCTCAAGACCGATTTCCAAGGCTGTGTAAAGAAAGTCATCAGAGCAGCTCGCCCCTGACTTTCACTGCGATTCGGGGCCAATTCTGGTGTCGGTTGTCCGCAGTTCACAACGTTCGTCGCAGTCTCTCGCATCGGCAGTCGTGGCCAGCCCACCCTCGAAGCTTGTTTCTGCACGCATCTCACGGCATCAGCGATCGGCCGTTCTCAAGTCCTGTGCGTCTGCCAGTTTCGCCACCCCGGCGGTAGTGAAATCAGGTTAGCTGGTTATCTGGTTATCTGGCTATCGAAGGATTGGCTATCGGCTATTGAATATCGGGCGAACGACCGGCGTTTTCTGGTCGTATTGTTCGAGCGTGGATTGGATCCGGCACGACCTGAAGTACTCGCTGCGCCGACTGGTCCGGCGCCCCGGCATGAGCGCGCTGGCGATTCTGACCCTGGCCGTGGGCCTCGGCGTCAACACCGTGGCCTTCAGCGCGATCGACGCGCTGATCTTCAAACCCTTTCACATCCCGAACGCCGACAAGATCGGCTGGCTGATGGTCGACGGCGCGAACGGCGCCGACGTCTCGGTCGACCTGAACGCGTTCGACGCCGTCGCCGCGCACACCCAGACGCTCGACATCGCCGCGGCCTCCGTCCGGGCGCCCCTCGCCGACACGGGCAGCGACGTCACCCGGCAGGTCTGGGCGCTGATGGTGTCGCCGCGATTCTTCGACATGCTCCCCGCCTCGGTCGCCGCCGGCCGGGGCCTGGTCGCCGCCGACGCGGAGAACGACGCGCGCGCTGACGAGGTCACCGCCGTCGTAAGCGAGCGGTTCTGGCGGTCGCGCCTCAATGCGAATCCGAATCTCGGCGCTATCCGCTTCGCGCTCAACCGCCGCCCCGCGCGGATCGTCGGCGTGATGAAAGACGGATTCCAGACACCGACCGGCGTCTTCGAACCCGACCTGTGGCTGACGATCGCCGCGGGCGAAGCGCTCGGCGCGATCGACCGGACGGCGGGCCTCGACCGGTCGATCGGTTTCCTCGGCACCGCGAAGCCCGGCGTGCCTGATGATGCGATCGCGCAGGACCTCAGGAACATCCTCTCGGCGCAGTTGAGCGTGCCCGCGGCAAACGTGCGCGTGCGCTACGAGCGCATCCTCAACGGCCATCCGGAGACGCGCGGGCTGCGACCGGTCGCCGCTGTCGCGCTCGCCGCCGTCGGCATCGTCCTGCTGATCGCGTGCTTCAACGTCGCGGGACTCCTCCTCGCCCAGTCCGCGGAGCGCCAACGCGAGATGGGCATGCGCGCGGCGCTCGGCGCCTCGCGATTCCGGCTCATCCGCCAGATGGTGACCGACGGCCTCGTGCTGGCCGCGCTGGCCGGCGCGGCCTCCGTCCTGCTGGCCCGCTGGAGCGCGGCGCTCCTCTCCACGTTCAGTCTGCCGGCGCCGATTCCGCAGCAGCTCCACTTCTCGATCGATTGGCGCCTCATTACGTTTGCGACGTCGCTGTCGCTCGTCGCGGCGTTGCTGCCCGCCGTGGTGCCGGCGCTGCAGGTCTGGACGGCCGACCTCACCGCCTGGATCCGCTCGGGCTCGGCCGGCGGCTCCGGCAGCCGCGCGCAGACGCGCGCGCGACGGACCTTCCTCGTGCTCCAGGTCGCCGGCTCGACCATCTTTGTGATCGCCTCGGCCGTCTTCGCCCAGAGCTTCATCCGGGCCAGATCCACCAACCCGGGATTCGACACGATCCACACCGCGGCGATGGAACTCGAACCCGCGCACTACGGCTACACGCCCGCCCGCACGCGCGAGCTCATCGACGCGCTGACGAGGCGCCTGGAAACGACACCGGGAGTCGTTTCCGCGAGCGCGGCCGACCGGATTCCGTTCTTCGTGGGCTTCCCGCTCAGCACCAAGGTCTCGGTGGACGGGCGCGACTGCCGCACCGCCGATTGCCCGTCGGCCGGCGTCTACGCCGTCGACGGCCGCCACGCCACGGCGATGGGCATGGCGCTCAAGGTCGGCCGCTGGTTCGACACGACGAGCGGCGCCGACCGCGACGCCGTCGTCATCACGCAGGCGACGGCCGACACGATCTGGCCCGGTCAGTACCCGGTCGGCCAGACCTTCCGCGACGAGACCGGCCAGTCGCGGCGCGTCGTCGGCGTCGTCAACGACATCGTGACGAATCTGATGGGCGTCAGCGCCAAGCCGCGGCCGTACATCTATCGGCCGCTCGATGACGCCAACTACGGCCGGCCGATGACGATCGTCCTGCGCGCGAACGGCTCGCCGGACGCGTTTGTCGAGACCATGCGCCGCGCCTTGCACGACCTCGCGCCGGACGTGCCGCCGCAGTCGGTCGGAACGATGCAGCAGCGGCTGGCGCTGCCGTTGTGGCCGACGCGAACGCTCGCCGGGTTCTTCGGCATCTGCGGGC
>SCUN01000279.1 GCA_004297655.1 Acidobacteriota bacterium
CCAGCACTTTGAACTCCAGGTCCTCCTGGCCATGCTGCGTGAGGGCGCCGAGACGTACAGCGTTCCGCTCGTGCTCGCCCTCGAGAAGCGCACCGGGAAGCGCGTGTCACAGGCCGCCGTGTTCATCGCCCTCCGCCGGCTCGAAGCGAAGGGCCTCGCCGCCTCACGGATCGACACCGAACGCTCGGGACGCGCGCGCCGCTACTTCCGGCTCACGAAACCCGGCGTTGCGGCCGTCAAAGCGCAGCGCGACGAGCACGCCCGGCTCTGGCACGGCCTCGGCCGGTTGCTGAAAGCCCCAAAGGCCTGAGCGATGCGCTGGCTGCTGCGGCGGTGGTTGAGCGACGACGATCGACAGGCGATCGAGGCGGAGCTTCACGAGTTGTACCACGTGCGCCGGCGCGAGGTCGGCGACCGCGCCGCCGGGCGCTGGATCCGCCGGGAACGCCGCCTCGCCATCTGGCACCTCATCAGGGAACGATTTCAGCCCATGCATCCGGGAGCCGCCATGCCGCACCTCGTTCGGGACATCCGCTATAGCCTGCGCAGCCTGTTGCGCGCGCCTACGCTCGCGCTGACAATTGTCGCGACCGTCGGCGTCGGCCTCGGCGCCACCACTGCGATGTCCACCATCGTGCGGTCGGTCCTCGTCAACCCACTGCCGTACGAGGGCGCGGACCGGCTGATGTGGATCTACACCGACAACCCGCCGTTCAAGTTCCGATTCTCGGTGGTCGACTACCGCGCGCTCGAGCGCGACCATCCGGCGTTCTCGGCTGTGGCGGCGTACCAGTCGTCACAAGCGACGTTGACGAGCGGAGACCTCGTCGAGCGCGTGGCCGTGAAGTCGGTGACGGGTTCGTATTTTCCGCTGCTCGGTCAGCGCGCCGAGCTCGGCCGCCTCTTCGACGCGGCCGACGACGCGACGCGCGACCAGATCGCCGTGCTCAACTACGACTTCTGGTCGACGCGCTTTGGCAAAGATCCCTCGATCGTCGGCCGCGCGATCACGCTCGACGGCGTGAGCGTGCACGTCGTGGGCGTGCTGCAGCCCACACCGGGCCCGCTTGAACACACCGGCGATGTCTTCGTCACCGAGCGTTGGCCCGAACCGAAGCGGAAGGGCCCGTTCCTCACCATGACGATCGGCCGGCTGCGCGGCGACATGTCCGAAGCCGCGGCCACCGACGCGCTGCACGCCACCAACAAGCGGCTCTTTCCCATCTGGCAATCGTCTTACCAGAACGACAAGGCGACGTGGGGCCTTCAGCCGCTCCGCGACCGCGTCGTCGGCGACATCGCGACGACGTTGTTGTTCGTGTTGGCCGCGGTGGCCTGCGTGCTCCTCATCGCCTGCGCGAACGCGGTGAACCTGCTCATCGGCCGCGCGCTCCAGCGAAGCCGCGAGCTGGCGATTCGCACCGCGCTCGGCGCGTCGCGCGCCCGCGTGTTGCAGCATGTGCTCGTCGAATCCGCCGTGCTGACGGTCCTGGCCGGCGCCGCCGGCTTCGGCATCGCAGCGGGTGCGCTCAAGCTGGTCGCCACGTACGGCGACGCGTACATTCCGCGCATCGACGAGATCGGCGTCTCTGCGGCGACGATCGGCACGCTGGCGCTGCTCGCCGGCGCGGCCGGCGTCGTCATCGGCCTCATTCCCGCGCTCCACAGCACCCGCGCGCGCACGGACACGGCGCTGCGATCGGGCACGCGGTCGGCGACCGATGGTCCGGCCGCGCGTCGCGTGCGCAACGTGCTCGTCGCGTTGGAGTTTGCCCTCGCGATGCCGCTGCTGGCGGCAGCCGGCATCGTGCTGATCAGCCTCGACCAGCTCGGCCGCGTGCCCGTAGGCATTGATACCGACCGCCTGCTGACCGCGTCGATTTCGCTTGCCGGCCCGCGCTACGCCGACGCGTCGCAGCGTGCCGAGTTCTGGCGCCGCGCGGTCGACCGCTTGTCCGTCATGCCGGGCGTCGAGTCGGCGGCGATCGCCGACAGCCGTCCCCCGAACGAAGCCGGAAACCGGAACAACTTCGATCTGGAAGATCACCCCAGCCCCAATCAGCCGACGTGCATCTGGGTCGGGGCGTCGCCGACGTTCTTCAAGACCGCGGGCGTGCGCCTCGACCGCGGACGGCTGCTCGACGCGCACTCCCTCCAGGCCGACGAGGTCGTCGTCGATCGCGTGTGGGCCAATCGATTCTTCCCGGGCCAGGACGTCATCGGCCGTCGGTTCAAGAGCGGCGGCTGTACGGATTGCGCATGGACGACGGTGATCGGCCAGGTCAGCGACGCGCGGTGGGGCGGGCTGGACACCGAACAGGACGGCACGGTTTACTACCCGTTCGTCGACGTGCCCGATGCGTTTGCCGTGATCCGCGCGGCCGGCGACCCGTCGGCGCTCGTCACGTTCATGCGCGCGGCATTTCGCGAGCTCGATCCGGGCCTGCCGCTGACGAGCGTCGAGACCGGACGGGACCTGATGAACGGCGAGCTCGCCACGCCGAAGTATCTCAGCGTGCTCACGACCGTGTTTGCGGTGACGGCGCTGCTCCTGTCGATCGTCGGCATCTACGGCGTGATGACCCATTTCGTGCAGCAGCACACGCGTGACATCGGCATCCGTGTGGCCCTTGGCGGCGAGCCGGGACAGGTCCGCCGGATGATCGTCATGCGCGGATTGAAGCTGGTCGTCGCCGGTGTCGCCGTGGGTATCGCCGCCGCCGTCGGCGCCGGGCGCTATCTGTCGTCGTTGGCCTTCGGCGTGAGCGCGACCGATCCGCGCATGATCGGTCTGGTGGCATTCGCGCTCGTCCTGATTGCCGCGGCCGCGTGTCTCATCCCCGCGCGGCGTGCGTCGCGCGTCGATCCGGCGGCGATCCTGCGAGAGGGTTGAACGGAGCCGCATCTTTTCCCAGCCTGTCCTCGGTTGCGCCGAGACGACCCGTCGTCGGCTGGCGACATATCGTCTCGTCACCCAGAGATCATCGTCCTCTCAAGGCATGGTCCGCGGTTTGCAGGTGCCGAGCGCCAGAACGAGGAGTGCTCAGTGCCAACCGTGACCGCCGCCCGCTACTTTTCCTTCGTCGTTCCCGTCCTGGCCTTGGCCCTGTCGGCCGCGTCGTGCGGCGGCCCTGTCGCGCCGTCGAAGCCGCCGCTCCCCGTGGGCAGCGAAAGCGCGGATTATCGCTTCCATTACGTCGCGGGCGATCACGTCGATGCGGAATGGCAGCAGAACTACCACGCGTGGGCGACGGCGAGACTAGGCGTCCAACTGCCGCGGAAGATCGAGTACTACAAGTACCAAAGCCGGCAAAACATGGGCGAACACACGGGCAAGTACAACACCAACGGTTTTGCCGAGCCGTCGACCTTCGAGATCCACACGCTCTGGCCGACCGACAACCATGAAGTTGTGCACATCTACACGGCGCTTGTCGGCCGGCCGCCCGATTTCTTCAACGAGGGAATCGCCGTCGCGTTTCAGACCGATCCCGCGAAGGGGCTCTTCGACTCGGTGTTCAACGGCGTTGAAGTGCACCAGGCGTGCCGCCAGTACCTTCAGGCCGGGACGCTCGTCGTGCCGCTCGACCGTGTCATCGGCACGTCAGACTTCCGCGGGATCACCGATTCCACGCTCAGCTATCGCGAAGCCGGATCGTTCATGCGGTTCGTGCTGGATCGCTACGGTGTGTCGCGAACGCTCGACTTCTTCCGCGCCAGCACAAGCACCGATGGCATCGAGACGATGAAGGCGCGATTTCAGGCGGCGCTCGGCGAGCCGTTGGCGACCGCCGAGGGCGCGTGGTTGGCGATGTTGCGGACCCCCTCCGCCGGTCGGTAGAGCCTGCCGGGGCTGGAAGAGGCGGACATTGGCGATGCGCAACCCCTGGCTCGATGTTCCTCCCGGCGACTACGAGCGTCACATGAGCAGTCCCGCCGTGGACCAGCTCTCGACGCTGGCCCGGTTGTTTGGTGAGGCGCTCGAAGTGTTTCGACCCGCCGACGTTCTCCTGCTCGGCATCGCGACGGGCAACGGCCTGGACCGGATCGACGCCAACGTCACGCGGCATGTGACGGGCATCGATATCAATCCCGAGTACCTGGCGCGGACGAGGACTCTGTACTCGACGCCGGCGTTCGACCTCACGCTTCAGTGCGCGGACGCGGCGGCCATCGCCTACACACCCGCCACGTACGACTTCGTGCATTGCGCGCTGGTGCTCGAGTATCTGGACTGGCGCCAGCTCCTCGTGGCGCTGGCGCCCGCGATCCGGCCGGGCGGCGGACTGAGCGTTGTCCTCCAACGGCCGTCGGCCACCGCACCTCCGGTGACACCCACGCCCTACGCCAGCCTCGAGCGGCTCGAGACCGTCTTCCACTTCGTCGAGGCCCAGTCGCTCATCGACGAGGCCCGCCGCGAAGGACTGGAGTTGCGCTCGCGACGTACGGTGCCGCTCCAGTCGGGCAAGGCGTTTGAGCTGTTGTTGTTCGAGAAGGCCTCCGGGCGTTCCTGAACGGATCGCGGGCCTGACGGTTTTCCGGCGTACCCTCACTCGGCGCCGTGCTGCGGCATCGGATGAATCGCCGTTTGCCACTCCCAAGCTCAGCGGTTACTCTTTGGGCTGCGGATTCAGAGTTGAGTCATGGACGCCGCCACATCAGCCCCGAGTCCGGCCGAGTACCTCGGCGTTGCTGACACTGACACGGATCGGCGATACCGCCTTCTGCTCGCCGTCGCTGACTCCATTGGCGAACCCAAGGAACTGCCGCGCCTGCTCGAGCAACTGAGCGGCCTGCTTCGCCAGGTCCTGCCGTACGACGCCGTGGTGGCGCTGCTGACGGACCCGGCGACCGGCATGACGCGACTGCTCAGCATCGAGAGTCATCTGGCGACGCGGCTCCGCGAGCAGGGTCTCGAGTTTCCGACCGCCGGCAGCCACGCAGAAATCGTGTTCGAGCGCCAGGCGCCGATGATCGTCGCCGACGCCGCGGCGGAAGCGAATCCCACGCCGATCCTCGCCGTCCTCAGCGAGTACGGCATTCGCTCGTACCTGCTGGTGCCGCTCACCACGGCCGTCCGCCGGATCGGCGTGCTGGCCTTCTTCTCGCAGCATCCGGGCACCTACGCGGGCGCTGACGTGGCGTTTGTCCAGCGGGTGGCCGCGCAGATGGCGCTCGCCATGGACAACAGCCTGAACTTTGCGCACGCCGAGCGGCACCATCGGGAGCTCGCGGAGGAGCGCGATCGCTGGCGCGCGTTGCTGGAGGTCAACAACGCGCTCGTCGCGACGCGCGATCTCACGCAGTTGGTGGAGCGCATCTCCGCGACGCTGACCGGCATCGTCCGGTACGACCACCTGTCTCTCGCCCTCTACGACAAGGCGATCGACCGCCTGCGCATCGTCGCCCACATGCCCGAGGTGCGGCCGGAAGAGGGGATGTCGGCCGACGAGGTCTCGATCATCCCGATCGACGACTCGGCCCCGGGTCTCGCATTCGTGTCGAAGCAGCCGCTCCTGCTGAACGCCATCGATCCGGATCAGTTTCGCTCGCCGTTCATGCACTACATCTATTCCTGCTGCGTGAGGTCGGCCTGTTGCGTTCCGCTGCTCAGCGTGCACGGCACGCTGGGCGTGTTGATCGCCTGCGCCCACGACGAGGGCCGGTTCACGCCGCGCGATCTCGATCTGCTCGTGCAGGTCGGCGGGCAGATCGCGATTGCCGTCGAGAACGCGCAGGCGTTCCAGGAAATCTCCGAGCTGAAGGACCGCGTCGCGAGCGAGAAGGTGTACCTGGAGGAGGAGATCCGCAGCGAGCACAACTTCGGCGAGATCGTCGGGGAGAGCGCGGCGCTCACCCGCGTGTTGCACCAGATCGAGACGGTCGCGCCGACCGAGAGCACGGTGTTGTTGCTCGGCGAAACCGGCACTGGCAAGGAACTCCTCGCGCGCGCGGTTCACGACCGCAGCAGTCGCCGGAGCCGCACCCTGGTCAAGGTGAACTGCGCGGCGATTCCGTCGGGGCTGCTGGAGAGCGAGCTGTTCGGCCACGAGAAGGGCGCCTTCACCGGAGCGATCGAGCGCAAGATCGGGCGTTTCGAACTGGCTCACCAGGGCACGCTGTTTCTCGACGAAGTCGGCGACATTCCGCTCGAACTGCAGCCGAAGCTCCTCCGGGTGCTCCAGGACCATGAGTTCGAGCGGCTGGGCAGCACCCGCAGCATCAAGGCGGATGTGCGCATCGTCGCGGCGACGAACCGCGACCTTCAACAGATGGTGGCCGATCGCCAGTTCCGCAGCGACTTGTACTACCGCCTGAATGTCTTCCCGATCCTCCTGCCGCCGCTGCGGGAGCGTCGCGAGGACGTGCCGCGTCTCGTGCACCATTTCGTGCGGAAGTTCGCGCGGCGCATGAAGAAGCCGATCGACGCCATTCCCGGCGAGACCATGGAGGCGTTGTGCCGCTGGCCCTGGCCCGGCAACGTGCGGGAACTGGAGAACGTGATCGAGCGCGCCGTGATTCAGTCCCGGGGATCCGTCCTGCATGTGCCGCTCGACGAATTCCGGTCGGCCGCCCCGGCGTCGGGCGGACACGTCATGACGCTCGAGGACGCCGAGCGCGAGCACATCCTGAAGGTGCTCGAGGACACCGATTGGGCGATCGGCGGCGCCCACGGCGCGGCGGCCCGCCTCGGCATGAAGCGGACGACGCTCAACTCGCGGCTGCAGAAACTCGGCATTTCCCGGCAAGCGGCCCGTCGGCGCCCCGCGCACTGATCGCCGCCGGCCGTTGGCACCGCCGTGACGACATGTCGTCGCGCGACGACCCGCCGCCTCGTCACTAGCTCCGTCATTCCTCGACCGAATCCCGTAAGTCGCTGATCTGTCGTCGGTTATCAAGCCGGCGCGCGCGCCGCGCCGCTGGCTCGCGGGTTGCTCCTCCTCTGCGCGGACGGAAACAGGAGGAACTGGCAATGCTCAAGATCACCACCGACACGGAAAGCCGGAGACTCGTTCTCGAAGGCAGCCTCGCCGGCCCGTGGGTCGACACGCTCGAACTTACCTGGCGCGATGCGCTCACGCGCCATGCGGCGCCGGAAATCGCCGTCGACGTGACCGACGTGACCTTCGTCGATCCGCGCGGCCGCAACCTGCTCGCGGCCATTCACGCGGAAGGCGGCGCGCTCTTCTCGAACGGCGGCATGAACGTGACGCTGATTCAGGAGATCGCCCGCGACGACCGGCGCAGCCGGCTCCTGCGCAGCCAGACGCCCAAGTCCTTGCTCTGGCTCCTGGCCGCGGTTGTTCCGTTCTTCTTCGTGGCCTCCTGCTCGAGCGCCCGGGCTTCACAGCCGACAGACGAGGCGGGACCGCAGAGCCAGCGGCCGGCCGTTGCGGTTGACGTGGCACCGGTCGTGGCGGGCGACGTCGCCGATGCCGTC
>SCUN01000280.1 GCA_004297655.1 Acidobacteriota bacterium
TTCGGGCTCCGGCACTACTTCGCGACGCCGAAGCGGTCGCGCGAGTATTTCTCGCTGCTCTACGGCATGAAGACCGTCCAGCCGATTCGCATACAGATGCGGCCGCCCGGCGGTGTCATCGATGCCGCGCTCTACTCGAAGTCGCGCGTGCCGTCGCTCGGCCTGGAGTTCGGCGTGTCGCTGGAGTACGGGCACGTCGGCGTCTACCTCGAGTCGGGCTTTCGCTGGCAGAAGCGATTGAAACGCGACGATACGGACCTCGCGCAGTACCTGATGACCGACCTCAACAACACCGCCTCGCGGCTCTTCATGCCCGCGACGCTGGGGCTGCACCTGCGCTTCTAGTCGACGTACTTTCGCGCGGCGATCTGGGCGCGGCGGCGGCGCAGTTCCAACTGCCGGTACAGGTCCTTCACCACCGGCTGCAACCGGGGCCGCGCCGGCCGGCGCTCCCGCCGCGTCACCAGCGGCGTCTCCGAGTCGTCCACCAGAACCAATTGCCGCGCGGCCGTGCCATCAAACATGTCGCGATCCATAGTGAAGACAGTCTCCGGCAGGGCTGTGACAGGGCCGGTCAGCTACAATCGGCCCCATGGAACGGCGGCACGAAGTCACGCGTTTGGAGGGGTTTAGCGACGCCGTCTTCGGCTTCGCGCTGACCCTGCTGGTCGTCTCGCTCGAGGTGCCGAAGGACATCGACCACCTGGCGAACCAGATGAAGGGGTTCCTGCCCTTCGCGCTGATGTTCGCGATGATCTGCTGGATCTGGTACGAGCATCAGCGTTACTTCCGCAACTACGGCCTGCAGGACGCGTGGGTCATCGCGGTCAATTCGTTTCTGCTCTTCGTCGTGCTGTTCTACGTCTACCCGCTGAAGTTCCTCACGATCGGCCTGCTCGGCCGGCCGCTCGGACTCGAGGGCGCGCCGGTGCTGGGCGCGCAGAGCGACGTCGTGATGCTGCTCTACAGCTCGGGCGTCGTCATGATTTTCGGCGCGTTCGTGCTGCTCTACCGGCACGCGTGGAGCCGGCGCGAGGCGCTCGCGCTCACGCCGGCCGAGCTGGTGACGCTGCGTTTTTCGAAGCGCGCCCACATCCTGAGCGCCTCGCTCGGCGTCGTGTCGATCGGCATCGTCTTGATCGGCCGCGCCGTGCACAACGACATCTACGCGTTCTTCGCGGGAATTCTCTACGCGCTGATGGGCCCGATCCACGGGTGGAACGGCTACATGGCCGGTAAGGCGCACGAACAACTGCGAAAGGCCGCGGCCGCCGCCGATGCGAAACGCTGAAGTCATCCGGCAGTGGAAGATCCTGCGCGCGGTCGAGTCGGCCCGCGCCGGCATCACCATTCACCAGCTCGCGCGGGAGACGAACGTCACGACGCGCACGATCCGCCGCGACCTGCAGGCCCTGCAGGAAGCCGGCTTCGCGATCTTCGACGAAGGCGAGGAAAACGAAACGAAACGCTGGAAGCTCGACACGCAGCCCTTCCGGTCCGTGCAGGAAGGCCTCTCGGTCTCCGATGTCGCCGCGCTGTACTTGAGCCGTTCGATCGTGGAGGCGCTGTCGGGCTGGCCGCTGGTCGACGAGCTCGGCAAGGCGCTCGCGAAGATCGAACGGTCGCTCAACCCGCGCATCCTCGAGTTCCTGTCCACGCTTCCGCAGGTGGTCAGCACCAAGGCGGGCCCGCGCGCTGGACAGACGGCGACCGAGCGGCTCGCGCCGATCACGAGGAAGCTCTTCGACGCCGTACGCGACCGCCGGCTCGTGACGATGGGGTACTTTTCGGCGCGAAGCAATCGCGCGAAGAACTACACGGTGGAGCCGTATCGGATCGCGCTGGCCAACGACGGCGTCTATCTCGTGGCGTTCGTGCCCGCGTACGACGAATTCCGCACATTCGCGGTCGAACGCATCCAGAAGCTATCGGTCGCCGACGAGACGTTCCGAAAAACACGCGAGCTGCCGGCGGATCTCTTCGCCACGTCGATGGGCGTGTTCTGGGGCGAGCCGGAAACGGTTGTGATCGAATTCGCCGCGCGCCTGGCGCCGTACGCGCAGGGCCGGCTGTGGCATCCGTCGCAGGAAACAGACGTCCTCGCGGACGGAAGAACGAAGGTCACGCTCCACGTCAGCAACGACTGGGCGCTGAGAAGCTGGATTCTCAGCTTCGGATCAGGGGTGAAAGTGCTGGCGCCGAAGAAGCTCGCCGACGAGATCCGGAAGGAACACGAGGCCGCCCTCAATCCGACGTAGCCGCGGGGCTTCAGCCCCGCGGGCGCCCGGCGGGCTAAAGCCCGCCGGCTACAAGACTTATTCCGCTCTGCCCAATCTCGCCAGCAGGGCCCGAATGGCGGCATCGAGCTGCGAGTCTTTGTCGGTCAGCGTCTCGCCGATCGGCCGCGTCGCTGCGATGTCCACGGGCCGCGAGTGGCGTTCCATGTCGGTGCCGTCGACGGCCGTGATGCGCATGCGCGGCAGCCGGAGCGTCGAGCCGTCGAACAGGCGTTGATTCCACGTGTAGATGATCCAGCCCGCGGTCGGCTCGCCGACGATGGGGCCGAGCTTGAGCGTGCGGTAGCCCTCCGTGAAGTCCTCCGCGTCCGACAGCGAATGTTGATTGATGACGAGCGTCGTCGGCTTCTCGAGGGCGCGCTGGCCGAGCACGACGCGCGCCGGCGCTGTCGGTAATCCCCGCAGCGACATCCGGAGATACGGTTGCCGCGCGAAGGCGTCCAGGGCGTAGGCATTCACGAATCCGCCGTTGTTGTTGCGGATGTCGACGATGACGCCGTCGCGCGTGTGGTTTTCAGCGTCGAGATCGACGTAGAGCTGATCGAGCGAGCCCTGACCCATGTCGATCATGTGGACGTAACCGAGCCGGCCGCCGCTCTTCTTCAGGACGTACGCGCGATTGGCTTCGACCCACTGCCGGTACAGGAGGACCTTCTCCGTCGCCTGGTTGACGGGCTTGATGACGACCTCGCGCGTGGGGCCGCCTGTTGACGACGCGACGGTCAGCGTGACGCGGCGGTCGATCGTGTTGGCGAGCAAGTCGTCCAGGTTCACGCGGGCGCCGGTGGGCGTGCCGTCCACGGCCAGGATCAGGTCGCCGACGCCAACGGCGCGGGTGATCGCCGCGGGGCCGAGCGGCGTGACGCCGGTGACCTTCAGGCGGCCGTGGCTTTCGTACTCGGCGCGATCGAACGACAGGCCCAGCCGGCCGACGTTGTTGACGGTTGGCGTGCCGCCGGTGAATCCCAGGTGCGATGCGTTCAGGTCGCCGATCATCAGGCGCACGATGCGGCGCATCTCGTCGGCGGTGGCGGCGCCGGCGACGCGCGGAAGATAGGCGCGGCGTTCGGCGTCCCAGTCCACGCCGTTGAACTTCGGGTCGAAGAAGTTGTCGCGCAGGAGCGACCACGCCTGGTTGAAGACCTCGTATTTCTCGGACTCGAAATCCAGCATGAACTCGGCGGTGACGCTCACGCTGCGCACCTCGCGGCGGTCGAGCGAGACGGCGCTCACGCGCCCGTTGTCGAGATAGAAGACCTCTTTGCTGTCAGGCGTGAACTGCACGTCCGACTTGCCGCTCGCGGTGGACGTCAGCTGGCGCGCGACGCCCGCGCCGGCGGCCAGTTCTTCGAGCGGCCACGTGTACAAGTTCGTCTGGCCCGCCGCCGCCGCGATGAGTACCGCGACTTTCCCGTCCGGGCTGATCGTCACCGACTGCACGTCCAGGCCGGTTGGGAGCAGCGAGAGGCGCTGGCGAATGTCTGGGAACACCGGTGAGACGGGTGCAGCAGGTGCGGCCGGTGCGGCGGGTGCCGGGTTAGCGGGTGCCGCACTCGGTGGCGTCGCTGGTGGATTGCCCGGGCGCGACGGTTGACTGAACAGGTCTCTGAACGTGTCTTCCCTGAACTTCGGCGTCCGCAGAGTGAGGTCCACGCGCGCGAGCTGGCCGGATTCGGTGCGCTGGCTCGTGTCGAAGAGCAGGAACGACCCGTCGCGGCCCCATGCAATCGTGTTGGCGTAGGCGTTGGCGAGGAAGCTCACCGGCTGGAGCACCTTCGGCGTCGCGTCGGCGGCGAGCGGCACGAGCGACACGTTGGTGAACTGCTTCTCGCCGATGGCGAAGAGCGCGATCCATCGCCCGTCAGGCGAGATCATCGGTCGCGGCGTGTCGAGCGCGTCGCCGAACGCGCCGGTCGCGATCGAGCGCTCGGTCTTCGTGTCCAGGTCTCTCACGCGAAGGTCGCGGAGGGCGCGGAGATAGACCAGGCTCTTGCCGTCCGGCGAAAACGCCGGCGAGAGATCCGTTCCCGCGCCCGACGTCACCGCCTCCTCCCGCGAGGCGGCGAAATCGTACATATAGATGTGTTGGGCCCCGTCGCGCGTCGAGACGTAGGCCAGCTTCCGGCTGTCGGGCGACCAGACGGGCTGCGATTCGACCGCCGGCGTGCGCGTGACGCGCATGGCGTCTCCGCCGTCGGCCGACGAGGCGGCGAAGAGCTCGCCGCGGGCGATGAACGCGATCTTCTTCCCGTCGGGTGACAGCGCGAGATCGGAGAACTGGCTCGTCTGCCGGATCCGTTCCGGCACGGGCAGCGTCGGCGAGCCGCGGCGCACGATCGTGATCTCGCGCGCCTGGCCGCTGGCGGTGTCGGCCGTCCAGATCCCGAAGTTCCGCTCGAAGGCGATGGTCTTGCCGTCGGCCGTGATCGAGGGCCACAGCAGCCTTCCGTCGGTGAACTTCGTCAGCGCGCGATCGGCGCCGGACGCGGCGGCGGGGCGCGTCCACAGATTCTCGGCGCCGTTCCGGTCCGTCATGTAGAAGAGCGACTTCCCGTCCGCGCTCCACATCGGCCAGAGCGCGCGGCCGTCTCTCGGCGTCAGCTCGGTGTAGCCGGGCTCGCCCGCGGTCTTCGCGAGCCACAACTCGGCCTGGTCGAGATGGCTGCCCGCCTTCCGCCACCACTGGCCCGAGCCGTTGCCGCGCGCCGAGAACGCGATCGTCGCGCCATCCGGCGACGCCGCGGCGCCGAACTCGTTCGTATACCGGTCCGCGGTCACCGCCATCGGCGTCCCGCCGTCAGTTGACACGCGGAAGATGTCGTTCATCCCGGCGATATCGCGGCTCGTGGACGAAAAGTAGATCCACTTCCCATCGCGCGACCACCCGTCGAGCTGTTCCAGGCCGTCATCCGATGTCGCGCGGCGGAGCGCGCCCGTGTCGATCGTCATCAGATAGATGTCGCCGCCGCCGGTGCGCGTCGAAACAAACGCGAGCGTTTGTCCGTCTGGAGAAAACAGCGGCCGCGACTCGGTGGCCTCGTGCGCCACGAGCAGCCGCGCGTCGCCGCCGGTCGCCGGCACGGTCCAGATGTCGCCGCCGCTCACAAATGCGATCTCGCGGCCGTCCGGAGAGATCCCCGGTTCGGCGAACGACACCTGCGGCGCCACCGCCGCTTGTCCAGAAACTGCAACCCACGATCCCGAGACCGCGACGATGGCGGCCAGGCAGCTCAACCGAAGGAATGACCGACGCATGCGAAAACTCTATCCGAATGTCCGCCAGCGACCAGTTTCACTCGGCCAACGTTTGGCGGACTTCTTGCGTCCAACCCTGACGATGCGTACCAAAGCCATCGCCTTCTTCGCTGTTCTCGCATTGGTCCTCTGGAGTGGCGCGCCCACACGTGCGGCGGCCAACGACCCCACGGGCAGCGCCCGATCGGTCGCCGCCACGCCGGTCCCGGCCGGCGCGACGGCGATTCAAATCGATGGCGCGCCAACCGAGGATGTGTGGGCCAAGGCGCCGGCGATCACCGACTTCCTGCAGCGCCGGCCGGCGGAAGGCAACGCGCCCGCCTACCAGACCGAGGCGCGCGTGCTGTTTGACGCGACCAATCTGTACGTCGCCGTCACGGCGGCCGATCCGGAGCCGGGCAAGCTCGTGGGCCTTCGCACGCGGCGCGACGACCTCACCGCCTCCGACTGGCTCTCGGTCTACGTCGATTCCTTCCACGACAAGCGCACGGCGTACGAGTTCGGCGTCAATCCCGCCGGCGTGAAGTACGACCGCTACTGGTTCAACGACGGCAACAACGACATCAGCTGGGACGCCGTGTGGGACGTGGCGGTGACGAAGACCGCGACCGGCTGGCGCGCCGAGTTCCGCATTCCGTTTTCGCAGCTGCGTTTCAATCCGAGCACGACGAAGACCTTCGGGTTCGCGCTCGGCCGCATCATCCAGCGGCGCGACGAGGCGTCGACCTGGCCGCTCATTCGCCGGTCGGCCAGCGGATTCGTCTCGCAGTTCGCCGAGCTCACGGGTCTCTCGTTCTCGCAGCCGCTGCGCAAGTTCGAACTGACGCCGTACGCGCTCGGCCAGGCGACGGTCAAGCCCGTGGAGAAAGGCAATCCGCTCTCGAAGTCGCCGGACCCGACCGGCACGTTCGGCCTCGACATGAAGTACGCGGTCGCGCCGGGCCTCACGCTGACGGCGAGCGCCAACCCGGACTTCGGCCAGGTCGAAGCCGACCCGGCCGTGGTCAACCTCAGCGGCTTCGAGACGTTCTTCCCCGAGAAGCGCCCGTTCTTCGTCGAAGGCTCGGGCAACTTCTCCTTCGACATCGACTGCGAGGACGGCGACTGCACCGGCCTCTTCTACTCGCGCCGCATCGGCCGCACGCCGCACCGCTTCGTGAGCGCTCCGAGCGGCGGCTACGCGACGGCGCCCACCAACACCACGATTCTCGGCGCCGCGAAGCTGACGGGCCGCGTGGGCAAGTTCTCGATCGGCGCGCTCAACGCCGTCACGAGCTCCGAGAACGCCACGATCAGCGTCAACGGCGTGCGGTCGTCCTCGCCCGTCGAGCCGGCGTCGTCGTACTCGGTCGCGCGCGCCGTGCGCGAGTTCTCGAATCGCTCGCGCATCGGCTTCATGGCGACGTCGACCAACCGCCGCCTGAGCGACGAGCTGAAGTTCCTGCCGGCCAACGCGTTTACCGGCGGCACCGACTTCGACTGGCGCTTCAAGGGCAAGTACAGCCTCAACGGCTACGTCGCCGGCAGCACGGTGCGGGGCTCCGCCGACGCGATCGCGGGCATTCAGCGCAGCACGGTGCACAGTTACCAGCGGCCGGACGCCGAGTCGTTCGACTACGACCCGACGCGCACCGGGCTCAGCGGGCACGCCGGCTCGGTCGGGATCGGCAAGATCTCCGGCAAGTACACGATGTTTAACTCCTCGTTCGGCTACAAGTCGCCGGGCTTCGACATCAACGACCTCGGCTTCCAGTCGCGCGCCGACGAAATCTCGCAGAGCAACTGGTTCCAGATCCGCAGCGACACGCCGAACAAATGGCGCCGCTCGCTCAACATCAACTTCAACCAGTGGTCCGGCTACAACTTCGACGGCGATCGCCGCTACAGCGGCGCGAACATCAACTCGCACACCACGCTCACGTCGAACTG
The DNA here is from genome assembly GCA_004297655.1 of Acidobacteriota bacterium. Classification (GTDB taxonomy): domain Bacteria; phylum Acidobacteriota; class Vicinamibacteria; order Vicinamibacterales; family SCN-69-37; genus SCUN01. Next base: position 7,482 of record SCUN01000280.1, read on the forward strand.
GAGCATGGGCATGGGGATCAACGTCAACGGCCGCGGCTTCGCGGATCGCCTGACGCGCGGCGGCCCGGGCGGCTACACCAACCCGAATCAGAGCGTCTGGGCCTATCTCAACAGCGACAGCCGGAAGCCGTTCACGTTCTACGTCAACATCAACGCGTTCACCGATCACAAGAACTCGTCGAACGCCGGCATCAGCCCCGGCCTCACGTGGCGGCCGCGTTCCGGCGTCGCGATCAGCACGTCGTTCAACCTGAGCAAGAGCCAGAGCGACTCGCAGTGGATCACCAACCTCGCCGACCAGGGCGCCACGCGCTACGTCTTTGGCCACCTGGAGCAGAAGACCGTGGGCATCACGGCGCGCGTCAACTACACGATCTCGCCGACGCTCACGCTCCAGATCTACGCGCAGCCGTTCGTCGCCGCGGGCGACTACTCGAACTTCAAGGAACTGAAGAACGGCCGCGCCGACCGGTACGAAGACCGCTACGCGCCCTACGCCTACGCGTCGAACCCGGACTTCAACTTCCGGTCGTTCCGCACGACGAACGTGCTCCGCTGGGAATACCGCCCCGGCTCCGCCCTCTTCGTCGTCTGGCAGCAGGGCCGCGAGGATTTCGCCAACGACGGCGCCCTCCGCTACGGCGGGAGCCTCTCGGACCTGTTCGGGAAGCCCTCGACCAACGTGTTCCTGGTCAAGTTCAGCCGCTGGCTGAATTTCTAGAGAATCGCGCTAGGCTACCCGCATGCGATGGCGGGTAGCGGTGATCGGGGCGGCGGTAGCCGCCGCTTTCGCCCCCGTCCGCGCCCAACAGGGTGCGACGTTCAAGTCCAACGTCAACATGCTCGCGATCGACGCGGTCGTCGTCGATCGCGAAGGTCAGCCGATTCTCGGCCTGCTGCCCGAAGACTTCACGGTGTCGGTGAACAACAAGCCGCGACGCGTCGTGTCGGCGAATCTGGTGCAGTACTCGACCGAGCCGACGTTCACGAACCTCGCGCCGGCGCCGGTCTTCACGCCGGGCCGCGTGCCCGATGATGGCCGGCTCTTTGTGCTGGCGGTCGACGACGCGAGTTTTCTGCCGGGCGCGGTAAAGCCGGCGATGGCCTCGGCGAAGCAGTTTCTCCGCAACCTCCGCCCAAGCGACATGGTCGGGCTGTATGTCTTCCCCTTCGAGCGGCCGCAGCTCGACATGACGCACGACCACCGGGCGGTCGAGGCGAGTCTCGACCGGATCATCGGGCGGCGCGACATGTCGATGGGCTCGTTCGGCATGACGGTCAGCGAGGTCGTCGACATCACGTCGGGCGACAGCGACACGTTGCAGCGAGTGGTCCGGCGCGAGTGCAATCTCGCCGAGGATCCGCACTGCCCGGACGAGATCCGCGCCGAAGCGAGCGCGGTCGCGTCCTACTACGAAGCCGAGGCGGCCCAGCGCGTGTATGGATTCGGCCAGCTCGTGCAGGGCCTGCAGGGGCTGCCGGGCCACAAGACGCTCGTCATCCTGAGCGGCGGCATGGCCTCGGCGACGCGCATCGGCGGCCGTCCGGACGTGCAGGGCTTCATGCGGCGGCTCGGCGAGCAGGCGGCGCGCGCGAACGTCGCGCTCTACGTCATTCACATGGACAACACGTTCATGGACGCATTCGCCGTCAATCAGCACCGGACGCGCGACCCGGCGAGCCGGTTCATGAGCCTGCTCAACGATGAAACGGTCGTTGCGAGCGGCCTCGAGCGTCTGGCGAATGAAGCCGGGGGCGTGTATTTCAGCGTGAAGGCCGGCTCCGGCGATCGCGTCTTCGGCCGGGTGCTTCGGGAGACGATGGCGTACTACCTGCTGGGCGTCGAGCCGACCCAGGAAGACTGGGACGGCCGCAAGCTGATGGTCAAGGTGAAGACGACAGCGAAAGGCGCCGCGGTCCGCGCCGTCCGCGAAATCATCGCCAAATAGCCAGATAGCAGATAGTCAGCTAACCAGATATCTTCTAATGTGGGGCTGTGGCGGAATTGGCAGACGCACCAGACTTAGGATCTGGCGTTCGAAAGAACATACCGGTTCGACTCCGGTCAGCCCCACCATTCAAGGGCAGAGGGCACAGGGCAAAGGGCATAGGTGCCATAGGTGCGTTCGCCGTGCTCGGAGCGCTCCTGGTGTTCGACTCGCCGATCATCAGCAGCCAGTCCCCCGACCCATTCGCATTCCTCGCGCCCACGGTCTATCTCAGCCAGAGCGACCGCCAGCGTATCGAGCGCGGCGACACGATCGTGAACACGTTGCCGCCGCGCGGCCGCGATGTCGCGATGGTGGCGGTTACGCTCACCACGATGACGCCCGAGCGGCTGGTCGCGTGGGCGGGCGATATCGAGCGCCTCAAGGCCGTGCCGACGGTGCATCGCGTGCGCCGGCTCTCGGCGCAACCGGCGCTCGAGGAGTTCGCGGCGCTGTCGTTGCCCGACGATGACATCCGCGACCTGCGGAACTGCCGGCCGGGCAAGTGTGAAGTCAAACTGACCGCGGCGGAGATGACCGAACTCCGTCGGGAGATGCAGCTCGCGGGCCCCCAGTGGATGGCGCGCGCCAACGCCGTGTTCCGGGAGATCGCGCACGATCGCGTCGTGAGCTACCTCGCCGGTGGGCACGCCGCGCTCGACTCCTACGTGGATGGCCACGGCGAGCCGTCGCGCGCGGCGTCGTTCACGTCCGTTCTGGCGAACTCCCCGTTCCTCCAGCGGGTGCCGCAGCTGGCGGCGCTGCTCGTCCGTCCGGCGCCGCCCCCCGATGGCGTCGAGTCGTTCACCTACTGGTCGGTCGAGGACTTTGGCGTCAAGGCCGTCGCCGGCGCGACCGAGACGATCATCACGACATCGAGCGATCCGACGTCGCCGGCGGTCATGGTCGCGGGCAAGCAGATCTTCGCCACTCATTACTCGAGCGCATCGCTCAACCTGACGTCGCTCGTCCGCCGCAACGGCCCCGGCGCGCCGTATTACCTGGTCGTCGTGAATCGCTCGACGATCGACACGGTCGAGGGCTTCTTCGGCGGGTTCGTCCGGCGCACGATCGAGGGCCGGGTCCGTCGCGAGACGGGCGCGATGATCACGTCGCTCAGGAAGCGCATCGAGGCCGGCCCGCCGCGGGAGTGACCGGCCGGGAGCGGTGTATGCTCCGGATTGGAGGGGGTTCATGAGTCTGATCACCAGGGCCCAGACCGCGCGCGCGGCGGCGGCCGATCTCGCGGCGCAGGGGCCGGGTTTGCTCAAGCACCGCGAGCGCGCCCTGCACGACGCCGTCAGGCAGTTCGTGTCCCGCGCCATGTCGCTCCCCGATCACATCGAATTGCCCCCCGCCGAGCGCGACGAATTGCAGCAGCTCATCGGCGCCACCGTCGAGACCATCGAACGCTATCTGGCCCGGCCGGGCGAGCACGGCGGCCGCCGGACCGACGCGGACCGGAAGCTCGTTGAGGCCGTCTATGCCCTCAAGGACGCCGAGGAACAGGTGTCACAGCGCAAGCGCTTCGCGGACTGAACTAGAATCGTGTAAGACCTGATGAAGCACGAGTTATCCGAAACCAGCGCCACCAAGAAACAGCTCACGTTCGAAGTGCCGGCCGACGTGGTCGAGCGGGAGGTCGCGCGCGTCGCGGTCACCTACTCGAAGTCGGCCAAAGTCCCCGGCTTCCGGCAGGGCAAGGTGCCCGTCAAAGTCGTGCGGCAGCGCTTCATGGACCAGATCCTCGACGACGTCGCGCACCAGCTGATCCCGCGCGTCGTGACCGACGCGCTCGTCGAGCACGGGCTGCAGCCCGTGGCCGCGCCCGACGTCCACGACCTCCATCTCAAGGAAGGCGAACCGATGACCTTCCATGCGCACTTCGAGGTGCTCCCGGCGATCGATCCGGAGCCGTACACCGGCATCTCGTTGAAGAAGCCCGCGGCGGTGCTCGAAGTCGGCGCCGTGGATCAGACGCTGGAGCAGTTGCGGCAGCGCGCGGCGAAGTGGACGCCGGTCGAAGATCGCGCCGCGATGGCGGGCGACGCCCTGCTGATGGACCTCACGCGCACGCTCAAAGGCGCGCTCATCGTGATTCCGGGCCAACAGTCGGATGACGAGAAGCCGGAGTTGATGCAGAACGTCAGCGTCGAGCTCGGCGCCGCGGCCAACCCGCCCGGATTCGACGACAACCTGACGGGCGTGAAGCCCGGCGACCAGCGGTCGTTCACGACGAACTACCCGGCCGACTACGCGATGCCCGAGCTCGCCGGCAAGACCGTGCACTACGACGCGGTGATCAAGGCGATCCGCCGCAAGGACGTGCTGCCGCTCGACGACGCGTTCGCGAAGACCGTGAGCGAGTTCGAGACGCTCGACGCGCTCAAGGAGCAGG
>SCUN01000281.1 GCA_004297655.1 Acidobacteriota bacterium
GGCGCAGCTCTCGCGGCCCGCGTACGACATCGGCCGGGCGGCGTTGTCCTTCAGCGCCCCGGCGCGGTAGAAGCCGTACACGCCGAAGTCGGCCGGGACCATGATCCACCGGACGAAGAGGAACAGCGCGAACCCCATTGCGAACAGGCCGGCCATACGCACGACGTGCTCGTAACTTCGGGGATTTCGCGGCATCGAGTTCCTCCAGCGTCCAGTGGCAGGGCTAGGAGCAAGATGCGGACCAACGTGTGTGGAGTTTTTCTCGGGTGGCCGAGCCGCCAAACCGCCACCCGGGCGAACCAAGTGCGGAGAAACCCGCGATTGTCGCGGTTTTCTCCGCAGGCCTGAACCTAGATGAAGTCGCCGCCGCCGTTGATCGTGCCCCGAATCGACGTGTGCTCGGAGCTGGCGAGGGCGCCCTGCGGCCAACCTTGCCACGCTGGGAACTCGAGCACTGTGCCCGGGTCGAGCGATTTCCGGATAGCCGCGATGCGCGTTTGCCGCAGACAGTCCAGCGCCTCTTCGGCGGTGATGCCCGCGAGCTGGCTGAGCGCGGCCGACGTCCGCTGCTCTTCGTCGACGAGGCCCAGGCGCGGATCGGCCTGGTTGTGCAGGCTGCGGCTCATCTCTTCACTCAGCAGGACCTGCTGCCCGCCGGCACGGATGATCCAGACGCGACCGTTGCCGCCGGAGACGATGGCGTATTTCGCGCCGTGGAGCGCCATCGATGCGCGGACCTGCATGAAGGCGAGAGCGCGGCGCATGTCGTTGAACCGCTCGAGGTCCAGCCCGCCGAGGTCCGACCCCACCGTGGCCAGCTTCGTATTTGCCTCCGTCACGAGCGTCTTCCACGCGGAAGCGCGATCGAGCGTGGGCGCCTGGACGAGCGGGCAGGCGGCGACGCAGACATCGAACTCGCGTTCCGCGCGGGTCTTGTCGTTGGCGGCGCAACAGGCCTGGAACGGCGGCTCGCACGTGGCCAGGCAGGCGCGGGTGTAGCTCGGCGCACATGCCGACTGACACGTTGCCCGGATCGCGGTGCAGTTGGGCGCGTTCGTCAGCGTCCAGCAGTTGCTCGACGAGGTCGAATAGTACTCTTTGTCCGCCAGCATCTTGTCCGCGGCGGCGACCTTCCGGTCGCGCGCGTCGGCGCACTTCGCGGCGCACACCGGATTGGTCTGTTCCACCCGGGTCTGGCCCGCCGGCAAGGAGGATGTCGCGGCCATGACCGCCGCGACGAGGAAGAGTCTGAATGCGTGCGCCATGTCTAGTCTCCGAGACGAGGCGTGAACGCGAAGCTCGTGACCATCCCTTCGAAGACCGGCAGGTGCGCCTCGAACGCCGGCGTCGGTCCGGAGTAGCTGATCAGGTAGTAGTAGTCGCCATGGTCGACGGCGATCTGTGTGTGGGTGAAGGGCGCGACCACGCCGGTCGAGGTCTTCGCGTTGTAGGTCGCGTTGAAGAACGGCGACGACTGGCCGCCGACGTTGACCTCGCCGCGCTTGCCGATCGCGCCATTCGGCGCGCGCGCGAGTTCGGCGGCGAGCCCGTCGAGTTGGGCTTTGGCGGATGATCCGGGGTTGTCCGACTTACGGACGAACTGGATGATGACCGAGGTCTCGTATGCGTCGGTGCCCTTTGGGCCTTCGAACAGGTAGTCCTTGCGCGGCGTGACGCGATAGGTCCAGGTGTCGGGCGCGGAGAGCGAAAACCCGAACGCCTCGTCGCGGAAGAGCTTCGTCGGCGTCGCGTTCGGCGTCGCCGCCGACGCGGCCGACGGCGCGACGTTGAACGGCACTTTCGGGCCGGGCTTGTCGTTGAGCAGGAATCGGGTTTCGTACGGGCCCACCGGCCAGCCGTTGGTCGGCCGCGTCAGGCTGAAGGCGATGTAGCGCGTGCCCTCGCTCGTCATCTCGTAGTCGAAGATCTGGCGATCGCCGCCTTCGAGATAGTGGAACGTGGCCTTGACCTTGGTGCCCTCGGGCGCGTTCGACAGCTTGACCGTGGCGTAGATCGTCCCGGTGTCGGGCGCGAACGTCACGGCTTTCGTCACCGGGGCCTTGGTGTCCGGGTTGATGGCGCTCGCCATCGTTTCTTCAGAGAGTTTCGCGGTGGAGACGGAACACTGGGCCTCGCAGCCCGCCAGAGTGGCGGCGGCGAGGACGATCGTGGCAATCCGACTGGCGTTGGCGCGCATGGCTCCCTCACATCCTGAGGATGGAAAGGGAGCAAGATGCAGACCAAGCCGCCGCCGGGGGAGGCCCGGAAACAGAACAGGGGCGGCACGGACTAGTCCGCGCCGCCCCTTGAAAAGTGCCGGTTTGCTGCTACTTCTTGGCTTCGGAAATCGACGTCACGTCGATCATCTTCTTGCCGTCCTTCTCGGTCACGGTGCCCTTCACGGCGAGTTCCTTGCCCATGAAGGCGATGAGCTTCTCGTTCTTGTTCTCACCGAACTTGCCCGTGATGATGTACATCCCGTCCTTGGCGATCACCGCCATGGTCTCGCCGCGCTTGGCACACGCCGTCGCGCACGCGTCGCTGTCGGCGCCGGCTTCGTCGACCTTGCCGTCGCCCGCGCACTTCACGTCTTTCAACTTGCCCATTACGGTCGTTTCGGCGGCCGCGGTGACGCTGGCGGCCAGCGCCAGGCCCACGAACGCGAACGCAGTCAGTCCGACAATCAACTTCTTCATGACGAGCTCCTCCTGAGGTGGAATCGCTAGCTTAACCCGAAGCCGGCCCCCGGAGATTGGCGGCTAATAATCTGTCAGGGCCCTGGGCCGGACGGCGACGCGCAGGGCGTTGACGACCGCCAGCACGTCGATGGCCTCCTGTCCGATCGCCCCCGCCACGGGGGTGAGGAACCCCGCCGCGGCCAGGGCCATGCCCGCCACGCTGAGCGCCATCCCACCCACGGCGCTCTCGAGCGCGATCCGCCGCATCCTGGCGCCGATGTGCAGCACCTCATCCACCTTCAGCAGGGCGCTGTCGAGCACGACGATCGCCGCCGCCTCGGCGGTGACGTCGCTGGCGTGCCCGAAGGCGATGCCGACCGTCGCCGCCGTGAGCGCCGGCGCGTCGTTGATGCCGTCGCCGAGAAACAACGTTGGCGCCCGCGCGGTTTCCGCGCGCACGAGCGCAACCTTCTCCTCCGGCGATTGTCCCGCGTGGATCTCGGTGATCCCGACGCGTTCGGCCAGGTACCGCACTTCGGTTTCGCGGTCGCCGGACACGAGCATCGCCCGGGTGAATCGATGACGCGGGCCGAGGTGCGTGATGAACGTGTGGCTGTCCTCGCGCGGTTCATCCCGGAACCGGAGCAACGCCGCGTAGCGTCCGTCGATCGCCACGACGCACTCCATGCCACCGCTGAGCGGCGGGATGTCATCCGCCGAACCCGGGTTGATGGCGCGCCAGCGCTGGCGGTTCGTGACCGTCACGGCGTGGCCGTTGACGACGCCGGCGAGGCCCTGGCCCGGCGCTTCGTGCACCTCGCTCGCTTCGGTCGGCGCAATGCGCGCCGCCGCCGCGGCTTCGAGAATCGAGCCCGCGAGCGGGTGCTTGGAATACACCTCGAGGCTGGCGACGAGCTGCAGCACGCTGTGGGCATCGCGGCCCGGCGCCGGAATCGTCTCGGTCAGCCGGGGACGTCCGTACGTCAGCGTGCCGGTCTTGTCGAAGATCACGACGCGGCACGTGCTCACGCGTTCGAGCGCGCCCGGGTCCTTCACGATGATGCCGCGCCGCGCCGCGAGCGAGATGGACCCGATGATGGCGACGGGAATCGCGATCAGCAGGGGACACGGCGTCGCGATGACGAGCACGGCGAGAAAGCGGATCGGATCGCCCGTCCAGATCCACGCGCCGGCCGCGATGGCGACCGCCACGGGCGTATAGACCGCGCCCAGTTGGTCGCCCAGCCGGCGCAGGCGCGGCCGGCGCGTCTCCGACTCGCGCATGACCCGCATGATCTTGGCGTAGCGCGAGTCGATCGCGCGCTTCTCGGCGCGGATCGTCAGCGCCGACGATCCGTTGATCGCGCCCGACAGGACGGCGACGCCCGGCGTCTTGGACATCACATACGGCTCACCCGTGAGGTACGACTCGTCCATCGACCCGTGGCCGGACACCACCACGCCGTCGACCGGGCAGGTCTCGTGTGGCATCACCGTCAAGGTGTCGCCGATCGCGACCGCATCGAGGTCGATGTCCACGAGATGGCCGTCGATGTTCCGGTGCGCGCGCGTCGGCATGCGGCGCGCGAGCGCGTCGAGCGCCGACGAAGCGTTGCGCACGGCGTAGCTCTCCAGCGCCTCGCCGCCCGAGAGCATCAGCACGACCAGCGTGCCCGCGAGGTACTCGCCGAGCAGCACCGACGTGACGATCGAGATGCCCGCGAGCAGATCCGACCCGAATTCGCGGCGGACGAGTTTTCCCAGAAGACCGGCGACCAGCGGCCCGCCGCCGAGCGCGAGCGCGGCGAAGAGCGGCAGGTTGTCGCGGTGGAGGACGAGATGCAGCGCGATCGCCGTCAGTGCGAGCGCGGCGATCACGGTCTGGACCCGGGCGGCCGTGCGGTCCTCAGCCACTGGGTTGTAGGATACGCCATGCGCCGATCCGCCCTTGCCGCCGCCACTTTTGTCGCGCTCGCAGCGCTGACCCCTCAGCTCTCCGCGCAGCAGTTGAATCCGAATCAGCAGCTCGCGAAAGACATCTATAAGGAGCTGCTCGAATACAACACCTCCAATATGACGTCCGGAACGACCATCGCCGCCAACGCGATGGCGAAGCGCTTCAGAGACGCCGGGTTTCCCGAAGCCGACATCTTTCTCGGCGGTGTCCGGCCGGACAAGCACAACCTGGTCGTGCGCTATCGCGGCCGCGGCGGCACCACCGCCCCGAAGCCGCTCCTCCTGCTCGCGCACCTCGACGTCGTCGAGGCGCTCAAGTCCGACTGGTCGCCCGACCTCGACCCGTTCAAGTTCATCGAGCGCGACGGCTATTTCTACGCGCGGGGCTCATCAGACGACAAGTCGATGGCCGCGATCTTCGTCGCGAACTTGATCCAACTGAAGCAGGAAAACTACGCCTCCGACCGCGACATCATCGTTGCGCTCACCGCCGACGAGGAGGGCGGGTGCTGCAACGGCGTGAACTGGCTCATCCAGAATCACCGGGAGCTGGTCGATGCGGAGTTGGTGATCAACGAAGGCGGCGGCGGGTCGTTGCGCGATGGCAAGCCGTTTCTCAACACCATTCAGGCGACGCAGAAGAACGTCGTCAATTTCAAGGTCACGGCGAAGAATCGCGGCGGGCATTCGTCGCTGCCGCGCCCCGACAACGCGATCTATCAGCTCGCCGAAGGCATCGCCAGGTTCTCGAAGTTCAGTTTCCCGGTGCATTTCAACGCGGTGACGCGGGCGTTCTTCGAGAAGACGTCGGACATCGAGACGCCCGAGATGGGCCGCGCGATGAAAGCGCTGTTGAAGAACGAAAACGACGCCGCGGCGGCGGCGATCGTCTCGAAGGACGTTCGGTACAACTCGATGCTGCGATCGACGTGCGTGGCGACGATGCTGAGCGGCGGGCACGCGACGAACGCGCTGCCGCA
>SCUN01000282.1 GCA_004297655.1 Acidobacteriota bacterium
GTGCGCGGCCGCGATTTCACGGACGCCGACGGCTGGGCGAAGACGCAGGTGGCCATCATCAATCAGACGATGGCGGATCGATTCTGGAAAGGCGCCAATCCGATCGGCGCGCGATTCAAGCTCGACGGACAGCCGCTCGACTGGTTCACGATCGTCGGTGTCATTCCGGACATTCAGCACAACGATGTGGATCCGGAGAATCCCGCGTTTCCCGGCGCGTATGTGTCCTATCCGTACCAGCAGACGATCAACACCGGCCTCGTGATCCGCACCGCGTCGGGAGATCCGGCCGCGGTGACGTCCGCGGTGCGCGAAGCCATTCGCGCGGCGGATGCGAATCTGCCGATCTTCAACGTCAACACGATGGAGACCGTGCGCGTCCGCAGCTTCTGGCAGTTCGCGCTGTTCGGCTGGGTGTTCGCGACCATCGGCGTCGTCGGGTTGCTGCTCGCGTCGGTCGGCGTTTACGGCGTGCTCTCGTATTCGGTCTCACAGCGCACGCAGGAAATCGGCGTACGGATGGCGCTCGGCGCGGCCAACCGCGACGTGCTCACGCTGATCGTGGGACAGGGCGTCCGTCTCGCACTCGGCGGCGTCCTCGCCGGTTTGGGATTGGCCGCCATCGCCATGCCGGCCGCGAAGGCGTTCCTCTACAACGTCAGCCCGTTCGATCCGGCGAGCTTCATCGCCGTGTCCGTGTTTCTCATCGGCGTCGCCGCGCTCGCCAGCTACGCGCCGGCGAGGCGGGCGATGCGAGTGAACCCCACGCAAGCCCTCAGGGGAGAGTAGCCGGCGGGCTTCAGCCCGCCGGGCAACCGCTCACGCGCGAAGCGTCGAAATCGGATCCACCCGGGTCGCGCGGAGCGCGGGCACGAGACACGCCAGCACCGCGACGAGGGCCATCACGGCGACGACGATGGCGAGCGTGATCGGATCGGCGGGCGAGACATCGAACAGCAGCGTGCGCATGTAGCGTCCCAGCGCGAGCGCGCCGCCGACGCCGAGCGATAGCCCGATCGCCGTGAGCGTCAGGCCCTTGCCGAGCACGAGCGACAGCACGTTGTTCCGGCTGGCGCCGAGCGCGATCCTGATGCCGATTTCCTGCGCCTGCTGATTGACGAGGTACGACAGCACGCCGTACGTGCCGATCGCGGCGAGCACGAGCGCGAGGCCCGCGAAGATGCCGAGCAGCAGCGTGATGAAGCGCGGCCGCGACACCGAATCGCCGAAGACGTCGTCCATCGTGCGCAGTTTGACGACCGGCAGGCTCGCATCGAGCGTGCCGAGGGTTTTCGAAATGCCCGGCGAGAGCGTCGACAGCGGCTGCGCGGTTCGCAGCACGACGTTCATGACGGTCGGCACGCCGGCCTGCAGCCGCGGCAGCTGCTCCGTCAGAAAGTAGACTTCCGTGCCGGTGGCTTCGGCGACGCCCCCCTGCTTTACGTCCTTGAGGACGCCGACAATCGTAAACCACGGCAACTGATCGCCGAAACCGCGCTTCAGTTTTGCGCCGATCGGCTCGCGATGGAGCGGCGCAAAGAACCGTTTGACCAGCGTTTCGTTGACGAGCACAACGGGAGGGCCCGTGGCGTCGCCCGCTTCGAAGCCGCGACCCTGCAGCACCGGGATGCCCATCGTCTGCGTGTACTTGGCGGTGACCTGCTGCCAGTAGTCGGTGTTCTGCGCCGGAATG
>SCUN01000283.1 GCA_004297655.1 Acidobacteriota bacterium
ATCGACGCGACCTATCAAGTCACCTCCACGCAGCTCACACGAAACGTCGTCGGCCTGGTCGAAGGCTCGGATCCGGTCTTGAAGAACACCTACGTGATGTACGGCGCGCATCTGGATCACGTCGGCACCGCGATCGACAACGCCGGCCGCGGGCGCGTGAACAACCCGATCGAGACCGACAGAATCTGGAACGGCGCTGACGATGACGGGTCGGGGAGCGCGGCGATGATCGGGATCGCCAAGACCTTCGCCGCCGGGCCGCGGCCGAAGCGATCGACTGTGTTCGTGTGGCACGCGGGCGAGGAAGCCGGCCTCTACGGATCGCTTTACAATGCCGATTTTCCGGCAGTGCCGATCGACAAAGTTGTGGCCCAGCTCAACATCGACATGATCGGACGCGATCGCGATGACGATCCGAGGTACGCGAACACACTCTTTGTGATCGGCGCCGACCGCATCAGCACGGATCTCCACAACACCGTGGTCAAAACCAACGACGCGGAGAAAAAGCCGCTGACGCTCGACTTCGAGTACAACGACCCGGCCGATCCCGAGGCGTTCTACTACCGGAGCGACCACTTCAGTTACGCCGCGAAGGACGTGCCCATCGCGTTCTTCTTCACGGGAACTCACCCGGACTACCACGCCAACTCCGACAGCGTCGAGAAGATCCATTTCGACAAGCTGACGAGAATCGCGCAAATGGTTTACCAGGCGGGGTTCAACATCGCCAATAATTCAGTGGCCCCGGTGAAGGATCATTTGGGCCCGCGCGCGGGAAAAGGATTTTCGGGGCTCATCAAGTAGGAGGAGTGGAATGGCTTCATATTCAAGACAGTTCGTGCGTGTCGCGGTCGCCGCGGCCGCAGCGGTGTTGCTGGCTGCCACCGGCTCGGCGCTCGTCGAAGCGCAGGCGCCTCAGCCGGCCAAGGGCGTCAAGTACTCGCAGGTGAGCCCGCAGGATCTCAAAGACTGGCTCACGTACCTGGCCTCCGATGAGTTGCAGGGCCGCCAGATCTACACCGAAGGCTACGGGCTTGCCGCCGGGTTCATCTCGGAGAAGCTGCGGAGCTGGGGCGTCAAACCGATTGGCAGCAACGGCACGTATCTGCAGATCGTCAAGAACCGCGGCTACAACGTGACGCGCAACTCGACCGTCACGGTCGAAGCGGGCGGACAGACGAAGACCTTCAAGCACGGCGATCACGTGACGTTCCCGACGACCGGCTTCGGCAAGCAGACGCGCGCGTTTGCCGGCGTCCAGTACGTCGGCAACTCGCTGGCGCCCGGAACCGATCTGAAGAATCGCACCGCGGTGATGATCAACGCGGCCGGTCCGGGCCGCGGCGGCCGCAACGTCGCCGGTAACCTGGCCAATGCGGCGGGCGCGACCGGCACCATTACCTTCGCGCCGGCGCCTCCGGCGCCGACGCCGCAGGAAGCGGCCATCGCGGATGCGCTCGCGAAAGCGCAGCAGGCGCTGACCGATGCGCAGAACGCGGCGCGCGGCGGACGCGGCGCCGCGCCGGCCTTTCCAGGCGGCGGACGCGGCAACGCGCTGCCCACAGCCGACGTGACCACGGTGTACGACGTGAACGCACCGGCCGGCACCGTCAGTTTCTCCGGTGACGAGACGTTCTTCGACTTCCTCCTGTCAGCGAGCGATGTGAAGTTCGCCGATCTTCGCGCGCGCATCGACAAGGGCGAGAACGTGCCGTCGTTTGCGATCAAGGCGAAGGTCACGGTCAACGTCGACAACAAGTACGACCAGGTAAGCCAGCAGCTCGCGCACAACGTCGTCGGCATGATCGAAGGCTCGGATCCGAAGCTCAAGGACACCTACGTGGTCTTCGGCGCGCATCTCGACCACGTCGGCTACTCGGCGGTTGGCAACGGCAACGTGGGCAGCCCGAGCGGCTGCCGCAACCGCAGCCAGGCGGCGTACGACGCGGTCAAGGCGGCGGGGAAGGTCCCCGTCAAAGCGCCCGGCGGTCCGGGCGCGCCGGCCGCAGGCGGCGGTCGGGGCGCGGCAGGCGGGCGCGGCGCGGCCGCGGCGCCGGATCCGTCGCGCTTCGACAAGGGCGACTTCATCAGCAACGGCGCGGATGACGACGGCTCGGGTTCGACGGCGCTGCTGGGTGTGGCCAAGGCGTTTGCGACCGGTCCGCGCCCGAAGCGGTCCGTGGTCTTCGTCTGGCACGTTGGCGAAGAAGCGGGCCTGCTCGGCTCCCACTACAACGCGGATTTCCCGATCGTCCCGAACGAGAAGGTCCAGACCGTGCTCAACATGGACATGGTCGGCCGCGACGATTGTGACGACATGGAAGGCGACTACACCAACTCCGTCTTCATCGTCGGCGCCGACCGCATCAGCACCGACCTGCACAACATCATCGTGGAGACCAACAAGACGATGGTGAAGCCGCTCGGCCTCGACTACGAGATGAACGACCCGACGGACCCGGAGAGCGTGTACACGCGCAGCGATCACTACAGCTACGCGGCGAAGGGAATCCCCATCGCGTTCTTCACGACGGGTCTCCATCCCGATTACCACCGGGTCACGGACGCGGTCGAGAAGATCACCTTCCCGAAGATGGCGCGGATCACGCAGCTCGTCTATCAGACGGGCTTCTCGATCGCGAACACCGACAAGGTCCTGGAACGCGACAACAAAGGACCGCGGACCGGGTTCGGGAGCAAGCCGGAGACCATCAAGAAGTAGAGGATCTGGTTAGCTGGTTATCTGGTTAGCTGGTTATTGGGAGCTGGTTGTCCGGTTATTGGGTCATTTTTCGGGCCGAATAACCAGATAACCAGCTAGTCAGATAACCAGATTCGTATTTCATTGGGCGAAAGTTACGGCGAAAGGCCTCGGAAACCACCCGAAATACGGTAGAATAGGTAGACGTTCGACCGCTCGGATCGCTCTTCTAGCGGGTCTGCACTACTTACGGGGGTTTCGTGGCGTTTCAGGTTGGCGACAAGGTCATCTACCCGAATCACGGTCTCGGCGTTATTCAGCAAATCGAAACCAAAACGATCATGGGCACCACGTGCGGGTTCTACTACCTGCGCATGGCCAATGAGACGACGGTGCTCGTGCCGGTCGACAACGTGGACGGCGTCGGGCTTCGCCGCGCGGTGAACGACGACGAAATTGCCCGGCTGTTCTCCCTGCTCGGCGACGGCAAGATCGACAGCCATCAGAACTGGAAAGGGCGCTTCAAGGACAATTCCGACCGCATGCGGACGGGATCGATCTACGACGTCGTTGAAGTCCTGAAGAGCCTGACGTTCCTGGCGAAGTCGAAGAGCCTCTCGTTCCGCGAGAAGCGCATGCTCGATCGCGCGAAGTTCCTCGTCGTCTCGGAGATCTCGGAAGTGATGGGCCAGAAGGCCGTCGCCATCGAGAAGCAGGTCGAAGAGGCGCTCGAGCGCTGCTTCGCCTCGAAGGCCCGGTCCACGGCGCGCGCGACGGCGGCGAAAGCCACCCGCGCGGTCAAGGCGGCCCCGGTCGCGGCGGCTGCCCCCGGACGTCGCGCCGCTCGCGCGTCGTAAGGCCCTGGACGCACTCCGGACGCTCACCGCGGTTGTCGCGCTCGCCGCGTACATCCTCATCATCGGGCCGCCCCTGCTAATCTGGGCGGCCCTTTTTCGTCAGGCCGGGCCGTTGTTCTTCGCCGGCCAGCTGGCCATCCGGCTGGCGCTCACGATCGTGGGCGTTCGGATCCGGGTGAACGGCGCCGAGCACATCCAGACGGGCCGCGCCGCCGTCTACGCGTTCAACCACAGCAGCAACCTCGAGCCGCCGATCGCGTTCGTGGTGCTGCGCCGGCTGTTCCCGATGCTGCGCGTGCTCTACAAGGCCGAGCTTCGGAAGCTGCCGGTGCTGGTGTGGGTGTTCGACGCGGCCGGCTTCGTGCCGGTGCAGCGGCAGAACCGCGAGCAGAGCCTGCCGGCGGTCGACAAGGCCGTTGACGCGCTCAAGGCCGGCGCGTCCTTTCTGATCTTCCCGGAGGGCACGCGCAGCCGGACCGGCGAGCTGCTGCCGTTCAAGAAGGGCGGCGTGATCATGGCGCTTCGGGCCGAGGCGCCGGTCGTGCCGGTCGCGATCACCGGCGCGCGCGCGGCCATGCATCGCGGCAGCCCGGTGATTCACCCGGTCACGGTCGAGGTCAGTTTTTGTCCGCCGATCGAGACGAAGGGCCGGACGTTTGCGGAACGCGACGAACTCGTCGAGCAAGTCAGGTCCGCGATCGCGTCCAAGCTCTGATCTCGGAGACTCCATGGTCTCCAAGGTGATGATCTCTTAGCCCCCGGTGTAGAACGTCAGCTTCGACGGCGGGAGCGCCGTGCCGTCTGGCGCCGTGATGCCTGCCTGAAAGTCGATCGTAATCGTCGCGAAGCGCGGCAGGGCGGCCGCGAATTTCAGTTCCATTGACAGCGTGCCGGGCCGGTAGGTCAGCGTCATTTCGGGCGCCGCCACCGATGCGCCGTTCACGACGGCCGTGACCTTAACCCGGCCGTCGAATGTCTCGGCCTTCATGTCGCGATTGAACTGCACGCGGACGAGCGAGTCGGTGGCGACCGCGGTCTCCTCGTTGCCCGGAATGCTGAAGGTGATCGCGGGCGGGGGTGGCGGCGGAGGCGGGGGCGCCGTGTCGGCCGCGGCCGTGGTGTCGTCTTCGGGCGTGGACTGTGCGACCGCGGTGGCGCGGATCATCGGAAGGCCGCCGGCGATGGTCACCGTCCCGGAGATCTCCAGCCAGCGGCCCAGGTCGCGGCGGGCCTGCGGGTCGAGGTCGAACCCCTTGCCGCGCGGGCGAACGCCGGTCACCCAGACGGCGCCGTCGGCGGCCTGCAGCACGAAGTCGTGTTCGGTCTGCCGGGGCCAGCTCGGGAGATCGCCAACGAGGTTTCGTCCGCGAAACCGTCCGCGCACCTTCACCGGCTTGCCCTCGAACTTCTCGGGGAACATCGCGAGCATGCGCAGGCTGGGCGCCTGCGCCGGTTCTTCAGCCGGCGTCGTCGTGGCGCCGACGATGGCGAAGAAGGTGTCGCGGGCGGGCCATTGGGCGCCGGCGCCGAGCACCGCGTCGACCGCGCCACGGAGTTCGAACGCCGTCACGCGGGAGTCTTCCGGGGCGAAGCGTCCAACGTCCACGAACGTGCCGCGGATCTCGACGGCGCGATCGGAGCCCGGCGAGCCGCGGAAGATCACGATCAGGTGCTTGTTCGCGTCGCTCGGGAGCCGCCACACGCCGTCGATCAGCCGCGGTGTGTCCGTAATCGCGACGGTGCGCGAATGGAAGAAGAGCGAATTGGCCAGGAGCAGCGCGCGCGTCGTCGCGACGCGCGACTGGGTCTGCGCGGCGGCGCCGGACGCCGCAGCGACGGCGCCGGCGATCAGCATTCCGATAATGGAACGGCGCCACATGCCTTCGAGTGTAATGCGAATTTGCTGTTAGAATCCCGAGCTTGTGACCGGGAAGAACAAGGGACGAGTTGGCGGCGATCAGGTGTCGGAACTCACGGCCGGCCGCCTGTCCGTGTATTTGCGCTGTCTGAACGCGCTCGATGCGGAAGGCGCGAAGACCGTGTCGTCGAAGGCGCTGGCGGAGCAGTTTCAGTTGAACGCCGCGCAGATTCGCAAGGATCTGGCGTACTTCGGCGAGTTCGGCGTGCGCGGCGTCGGGTATTACGTGAAAGAGCTGAAGCGCCATTTGCGCCAGATCCTCGGCGTCGATCGCTCGGTGCGCGTCGCCATCGTCGGCGCCGGTAATCTCGGGCTGGCGCTCGCAGACTACCCGGGCTTCCGGCAGGAAGGGTTTGCGATCGTCGCGCTCTTCGACAGCGAGAAGAACAAGATCGGCCATCGGTCGAAAGGCGGCGTGCGGATCTTCGACGTCGCGGACCTTCGCAAGATGGTCAAGAAGGAGCACATCGACATCGCCGTGCTGGCCGTGCCGGCGCGCGCGGCGCAATCGGTGGCCGCGCAGATCGTCGCCGCCGGCGTCCGCGCGATCCTCAATTTCTCGCCGGGCGCGCTGAAAGTGCCGCCGCAGGTCAAACTCAAGAACATGGACCTGACGGTCTCGCTCGAGAGCCTGTCGTTCTTCCTGGCGCGAGGAGAGTCGGATGCCTCCTCGTAAACGGCTGTCGCACGTCGATCCGCGCGGCCGTATCCGCATGGCGGACGTCGGGGCCAAGCCGGAAACGGATCGCGAGGCCGTGGCCGAGGCGGAAATCCGCGTGAGCCGGGCCGCGCTCACCGCCGTGCGCCGCGGCGACGTGAAGAAGGGCAATCCGCTCGAGACCGCGCGGCTCGCCGGCATCATGGCGGCGAAGCGGACGTCGGACATGATCCCGCTCTGCCATCCGCTCGCGCTCTCGCACGTGGACGTCGACATCCGGCCCAGGCCGTGGGGCTACGCGCTGCGCTCGGTCGTGCGCACGAAAGGCCGGACCGGCGTGGAGATGGAAGC
>SCUN01000284.1 GCA_004297655.1 Acidobacteriota bacterium
AGCCCGGCCTCGCGTTCCAGGCCGCGGCCGAAACGGCCGAAACACTCATCCGCGCGAACGAGCCGCTGCCGGAGGATCTCGCGTCGATCGCCACGCGCCTGTCGTCGGCGCGAGGGGACATCGCGGTGCTGCTCGGAGCGGACGACCCCCGGTTCGTGCATTACCTCGAAGCGCGCGGACGCAGCGTCTCGCTGCGCGCCTCGCCGATCGAGGTGGCGGACCTCGTGCGCGACACCGTCATCGGCTCGCGCTCGGCGGTCGTCATGACGTCGGCAACGCTGACGGTCGAGGGCGGATTCGACTACATGCTCGGCCGGCTCGGCCTGCCCGACGCCGCGACGCTGCGATTGCCGAGCGAGTTCGATTTCGCCACGCAGGCGGTGCTCTACCTGCCGGAGGACATGCCGGATCCGCGCTCGCCGGAGTTCAACCGCGCGGTGGCGTGGCAGGTCGGCGAGATCCTCGACCGGACGCGCGGCCGGGCCTTTGTCTTGTTCACCTCCTACAGCGCCATGCGCGAAGTGCACGCCGTCGTTTCGGCGCGGACGGCGTGGCCGACCTTGCTGCAGGGCACGGCGCCGCGCACGGCGCTCCTTCGGGACTTCCGCGCGACGCCGAATGCCGTGCTCTTTGCCACGGCCAGTTTCTGGCAGGGGGTCGATGTGGTTGGCGAAACGCTGAGCTGCGTGATCATCGACCGTCTGCCGTTTGCGTCGCCCGGCGATCCGCTGGTCAAAGCACGGATTGAGTCGATCAACCGGCGCGGCGGCAACGCCTTCCAGGAGTACCAGATCCCGCTCGCGACGCTGGCGCTGCTGCAGGGTCTGGGCCGGCTGATCCGGACCAAGACCGACCGGGGCGTCTTGGCCGTGCTGGACCCGCGGCTCACCCGCATGGGGTATGGGCGCCGGTTCCTGGCCTCGTTCCCCCCGGCGCCGCCCACGAGCGACATCGCCGCGATCGCGCGAATCCTCCAATGAACCACGGGTGTAAACTGTTCTTGTACTTGCACGCCTGAGGAGGCACGGTATGACCCGCAACGTTCTCGTCCGCAATCTCGTCGTCGGCACTCTCGCGTTGGCGTTTGCCCTGTTGGCGGTGCCGGCGTCCGCGCAGCTGACCAGCGTCATTCGAGGCAAGGTCACCGACGAGGCCGGGAAGCCCGTGGAAGGCGCGGTCGTCAAGGGCGTCTATCAGGGCGACATTTCGCGTGAATTTGACAACGTGAAGACCAACGCCAAGGGCGAGTTCCTGCGCGCCGGCCTGGCCCCCGGCAACTGGCGCGTGAGCGCGTCGAAGGACGGACTGGTCGGCACCGAGCTGGTGGTCCTGACGCTGGATCAGGCGATCGTCACGATCAAGATCGGCACGCCGAAGAACGCGGCGCCGGCGGGCATGACGGCGAAGCAGATCGAAGAGAACAACAAGAAGCAGGCGCAGATGGAAGCCGACTTCAACGCGGCGAAGGCGGCGTTCGACTCGGGCGACTACGACACGGCGGTGATGAATCTCCAGAAGATCATCGTCACGCTGCCGACGTGCGCGGCGTGCTACCTGAGCATGGGCGACGCCTACAACAAGAAGGGCGATCTCGAGAACGCGGAGAAGGCGTATTTGAAGTCGATCGATCTCGACGCGACCAAGCCCGCGCCGTACGCGGCGCTCGCCACGATCTACAACGGCATGAAGAAGTTCGACGAAGCCGGCAAGATGAGCGCGAAGGCGAACGAGCTGAGCGAAGCGTCGGGCACCGGCGGCGACGCGAGCACGGTCTTCAATCAGGGCGTCATCCTGTGGAACCAGAGCAAGGCCGTCGAAGCCGAGGCGCAGTTCCTGAAGGCATCGAAGCTCGATCCGAAGATGGCCGACGCGTTCTACTGGCTCGGCATGTGCCGGATCAACCAGGGCAAGCTGCCGGACGCGAAGGCGCCGTTTCTCGAGTACATGAAGCTCGCGCCGACGGGTCAGTACGCCGACCAGGTCAAGGCGATGCTCGACGTCATCAAGTAGGTGCGGACCTCGAGGTCCGCACGCCCGGCTTGATCGCTGACAATCTCCAGGACGTTCGCCGCCGCATCGCTGCGGCGGCCGAACGCGTCCACCGCTCGCCCGCCGACGTACGATTGATCGCGGTCTCAAAAACCCACCCGGCCGCCACGGTGCTCGAGGCCGCGCGCGCCGGACAGACCGATTTCGGCGAAAACCGCGTGCAGGAGGCGCTCGCCAAGATCGATGAAACCCGCCAAGGCTCCGGCGGGCAGGCCCCTGCACTCGAGTGGCACCTGATCGGTCATCTGCAGACCAACAAAGCGAAGAAGGCCGCCGTCTCGTTCGCCTGGATTCACTCGGTCGATAGCGCCGACCTGGTGCGCAAGCTGGACGCGGGCGCGTCGGATGGCGGGACGGCGCCCAGGATCCTCATCCAGGTCGACCTCGCGCACGAAGCGACGAAGTCCGGCGCCGACCCCGCGGACGTGCCGGCCATCGTCGAGGCCGCGCTGTCCGCGAGCGCGCTGCAGCTCACGGGCCTGATGATCGTGCCGCCGATCGCGGAGAATCCGGAGGACGCGCGCCCCTGGTTCCGGCAACTGCGCGCACTGCGCGACCGGCTCGTCGCATCCGGCGTGCCGGCGGCCTCGCTCCTCGAGCTGTCGATGGGCATGAGCCACGACTTCGAAGTCGCGATCGAGGAAGGCGCGACGATGGTGAGAGTGGGGTCGGCGATTTTCGGGGCGCGAGACTACGCCGTCAACACCTAGTGACCTTGGAGGGCCATGGAGAAACGCGGACAGATAGATCTTCGTGTCACGCCGCGGGCCTCAAAGAACGCGATCGAGGGGTTTCGCAATGGCGCCCTGATCGTTCGCGTGACCGCGCCACCGGTGGACTCCGCCGCCAATGACGCTGTCATCGAATTGCTCGCGAGAGCGTTGCGAGTCGCGAAGCGAGACATCTCGATCCTGAGAGGCAGCGCAGCACGAAACAAGATCGTCTCGGTCACTGGCCTGTCGAGCGCTGAGCTCCAGAGCCGATTTGAAAAATAATGTAAGCTCCATGGCACTCCATGGCCCTCCATGGTGATCGCTCTTGATCATGCGCCGCGCCTCGCTTCTCATCGAGCATCTCGATCAGCTCTACACCGTCGCCGGCCCGGGACCGCGTGCGGGCAGGCGGCAGGGCGACATTACCGCGACCGGAGACGGCGCGGTGGCGTGCGACGCGAACGGAGTGATCCTCGCGGCCGGCACGACGGCTGACGTCCACGCATCAGTCGACACCGACGACCGCACGATCATCGTCAACGGCTTCCGGCCGCGAGGATCAC
>SCUN01000036.1 GCA_004297655.1 Acidobacteriota bacterium
AGAGGGCCGTGCCCCCGCGTGCTTGCGCTGTGCCGAGCGCGCGGCTGACCGCCGCGCGATCCGAGGTCCATCCCTGTATCAACTGCGGCTGGCTGTCGAATCGATAGAGAAACACCTGATCCTGTTTGCCGAGCAGATCGAAGAGGAAGCGGTTGAGCGCGGCCTGTGCGGCCTGGATCTTCTCGCCGGCCATGCTGCCGCTCGTGTCGAGCGCGATGCCGAGGCTGACCGGCACGCGGTCGGAATCGAATTGCTGCACGACCTGCGGCCGGCCGTCCTCGTAGACGACGAAGTCGTCGCGCGTGAGGCCGGGCACGAACCGCCCGTTCGCGTCGGTCACCGTCACCGTGACGTTGATCAGATCGGTGTTCGACCGGAACGAGAAGCCCTGGCCGCCCGGCTTCTCCTGCGCCAACAGCAAGGTCGCCGATAACCAGCTGACCAGATAACCAGCTAACCAGATCCGCCGTCTCACTGGCCGCCTTCGGTCATCGACCCGGCGCGTTGCCCGCGGCGATCGACGTGCGCAATCACCGAACCGTCCTCGCGCCGGAATCCGACGCGATACTTGCCGACGTGTTCCACATTCGCGATCTTGATCGTGAACGGCGATTCTTCGCCGGGCCGCAGGCCCGGAAATTCCAGTTCGGCCTTGCCCGTCGCGAAGTACGCGCCGTCTTTGTCGAAGAGATACACCACCGCGACCACGTGCGAGAGCGGCGCCGCGTCGAGCGGGTTCACGACGAGACCGACGACGGAGAACGTGTTGCCGTCGGTCGCGTGCTTGAGCGAAAGGAGTTCGATGGGGCGGAGTTGCGGCGAGGCGGCCGAGGCGGATGACGCCGCTGACGGCGACCCCGCGGACCCGGCGGGCGACGCATCGACCGTCGCCGGCTTGAACACCACGTAGATCGTGCCGACCAGCCCCGCCATCACGACGGCGACCGCCGCGAGCGCCAGCCATCGGCGGCCCGGCGCCTTCGGCTCGTTCGTCGCCGTGAACATCGGGCCCGCCGGCGCATCGATTTCGATCTCGCGTTCCTCGTCCTCGCCGGATCCGATGAACGCATCTTCCTCGTCCCGGAACGACAAGTCATCGAAGGCCGCCGACTCGAGCGCCGCGACCCGCGCGGCGCTCCGATGCCGCTCGCCGCGCAAGAGCCGCACGGCGATGATCGACATGCCCACGGCCAACGCCAACGCCACGCCCGTCACGCTCAACATCAAGACGTCCATCGCTTACCTCAGCTTGAAACCAACGGCGACTTCCACGACCACATCCACCGCCGTGCCGTATCGCGTCGCCGGCGTGAATCGCCACTGGCGCACCGCTTCGGTGGCTTTCTGTTCGAGACCCGAGCCGAGCGACTGGAGCACGCGCACGTTGCCGACGCTGCCGTCGCGGCGTACGACGATCTCGAGCACCACATCTCCTTCGACGCCGCGGCGCCGCGCGTCCTCCGTGTAGTTCGCGCGAATCTCGCGGACCAGTTGCGGCGGCAACACGCCGGAGCCCGGCCGGTACGGCCCGCCGCCCGTGCCGCCGCCGCTGCCGGGGCCGATCCCGCCGCCGTCGCCTTCGCCAATACCCGCGCCCTTGCCCGATCCGACGCCGCCGCCCGATCCGGGCCCCTGACTCGACGAGGTGTTTGGCGTGTCGTTCGGCACGCCTGCGCGATCGTTGAGGTCGGCCGCGATCGATGCCACCGGCGCCACGATCGCTTGCGGCGGCGGTGGCGCCGGCGCGGGTGTCGGCGTCGGAATCGGCGCCGGAGGCGGCGTGATCACCGGCACGGGCGGTGGGGGAGTTGGCGTTGGCCGCGGCGGCACGCGTGGCGGTGGCGCCGGCCTCTTCGCGGGCGGCGGCACCGGACTCTTGATCTTCTTCGGCGCCGGCGCCTTACGCTCCGCCCTGGGCGGCGGCGCCGGCATCTTCAGCCCGCCGCCACCGCCGCCACCGCCGGGGCCCGGCGAGATCAGGTACACGAGACGCGTCGACGTCTTCTCAGGAATCGTCTCGTCGGTGTCCTTCGCCTGGAGCAATCCGAGCGACGCGGCCACCATCATTACTAGAAAGAAGGCCGCGTGGAGGGTCGCCGAAAGCGCCAGCGGCCCCGCCTGTTTCCGCTTCGGCTCCGGCAGCATGTTGATCGGCAGCGCGCGGCGGCCCGACGCGGCTGCGCCGTGGCGAAGCGCGCGAACGAGCCGGATCGCGTCGCGGCCGTTGACCAGCGTCCCGCGAACGGACACACCGCTCGCCCGGATCGCCTGGTGAAGCCGGGTGACGGAGACTCCGCCTGCCGTGGCGATCTCATCGAGCGAATAGGCGTCGTCAGCCGGTGAACGCATAAGCGGGGCTTACGACTTTTCGGTCGTACGGGGCTGGTCCTACACTAGCGGGATGCAGGAATCTCGCGCGGCGGTCGTGACTGGGGCGTCATCAGGCATCGGACAGGCCACGGCTCGCCGGCTGGCCCAGGACGGGGACCGGATCCTGGCGGTGGGCCGGAACGCCGCCGCCCTCAAGGTGGTTTGCGACGAAATCACGGCGAAAGGCGGCGTGGCGGTGCCGTGTGTCGCGGATGTCACCGCCGACGATGCGCCGGCGCGGATCGTCGCCGCAGCCCTGAAGCACTTCGGGCGCATCGACGTGCTCGTGAATGCCGCCGGCATCATCGCGTCGGGCTCGGTCGCCGACACGACCGACGAAGCCTGGGACGTCATGATGAACATCAACGTGCGCGCGCCGTTTCGACTGATCCGCGCGGCGAGCGCGGAGCTGATCCGCGCGAAAGGCGCCGTGGTGAATCTCTCGAGTGTGACCGGCACGCGCGCATTTCCCGGCATCGCCGCGTACTGCGTGAGCAAGTCGGCCGTGGATCAACTGACGCGCTGCGCCGCGCTCGAGATGGCCGCCGCGGGCGTGCGGGTGAACGCCGTCAATCCCGGCGTGGTCGTGACCAATCTCCATCGCCGCGGCGGTATGGACGAAACGAAGTACGCCGCGTTTCTCGAGCACTCGAAGGAAACCCATCCGATGGGTCGACCGGGAACGCCCGACGACGTCGCATCGCTTATCCGGTTTCTGGTCTCCGCCGAGAGCGGCTGGATCACCGGCATCACCGCGAACGTCGACGGCGGCAGACACCTGACCTGTCTGAGATAAAGAAAACGACATCGGGTGTCGTTTTCCAGTCCCGGAAATGGGAAAACGACACCCGATGTCGTTTTCTTTATTTCGCTTCGAAGAACGCCACCCCGTCCACGTCGGCGAGTTGCCGCACGGCTCGCGCGCCGGCGCGCGTCAGCGCGTCTTTGACCTGCTCCGGATCGATGCCCGGCAGTCGCGAGGGGATGAGTCCGAACAGACCCGGCCGCTTCACGCCTTCGATGACGACGACCCGGCCGCCGGGTTTCTTGATGATGCGGAGCGCCTCTTCGCAGCACGCAACGCGGTTTCGGCCGTCGAGCGCGGCGAGCTGGCGGTTGATCACGGCGACGTCGAACGCGTCGGCGTCGATGGGCAGCATCGTGACCGGCGCCCATTCGAACTCGACCAGCGCGCCGGCTTTGGCGGCGGCCGCTTCGACCCGCGCGCGGGCGTCGGTGCCGACATCGATGACGAGCGTGCGGCCGTTCAGCCCCGTAATGAGCGCGATTTCGGCCGCGAGCGCCGCGTCCGCCGGGGCGGGTGCGCCGAGGACGGCCACCGTGTCTGCCGCGCGCGCCGCCACCATGGCCGATGCCGTTGACCGCATTTCCGGATGATATAGTTTTCGATTGTGACTAACGGCATCGATATCGCTCCTGCCAAGGGCAAACTTGGCGTTCTTCTCGTGGGTCTGGGCGCTGTGGCGACGACGACCATTGCCGGCGTGATGGCCATCCGGAAGGGCCTCGCCAAGCCGATCGGCTCGCTGGCCGAGATGGGCACGATCCGCCTGGGCAAGCGCACCGACAACAGGTCGCCGAAGATCCGTGAATTCGTGCCCCTGGCCGAGCTGAACGACATCGTTTTCGGCGGCTGGGACATCTTCGAGGACAACGTCTACGAGTCGGCGAAGCACGCGGGCGTGCTCGAAGACAAGCTGCTGGACCAGCTCAAGGATGAGATGTCGGCGATCAAGCCGATGTCGGCCGTGTTCGACCGGCACTACGTCAAGCGGCTGGACGGCCCGAACGTGAAGAAGGGCAAGAACAAGAAGGACCTCGCCGACCAGCTGATCGCCGACATCCGCAACTTCAAGAAGGCCAACAAGTGCGACCGCCTCGTCATGGTGTGGACGGGCAGCACCGAGATCTACATGACGCCGGCGGCGTGCCACCAGAGCCTCGCCGCGTTCGAGAAGGGTCTCGAGGCGAGCGATCCCGCGATCGCGTCCAGCCAGATCTACGCCTACGCCGCGATCAAGGAAGGGATTCCGCACGCCAACGCCGCGCCGAACCTGAGCGCGGATATTCCGGCGTTGTTCGAGCTCGCGCAGCAGACCGGCACGCCGCTCGCCGGCAGCGACATGAAGACGGGCCAGACGCTGATCAAGACCGTGATCGCGCCAGGTCTGAAAGCCCGCATGCTCGGCGTCGCGGGCTGGTATTCGACCAACATCCTCGGCAACCGCGACGGCGAAGTGCTCGACGATCCGGAGTCGTTCAAGACGAAGGAAGAGAGCAAGAAGTCCGCGCTCGACTACATCTTCCAGCCGCACATCTATCCCGACCTCTACAAGGACATCTCGCACGTCGTGCGCATCAATTACTATCCGCCGCGCGGCGACAACAAAGAGGGCTGGGACAACATCGACATCTTCGGGTGGCTGAACTACCCGATGCAGTTGAAGATCAACTTTCTCTGCCGCGACAGCATCCTCGCGGCGCCCATCGTCCTCGACGTGGCGCTCTTCATGGACCTCGCGAAGCGCGCCGGCTACAAGGGCATCCAGGAGTGGCTCTCGTTCTACTTCAAGAACCCGATGCACGCCGAGGGGCTCTACCCCGAGCACGACCTGTTCATCCAGCTCATGAAGCTGAAGAACAACCTGCGCCATATGCGCGGCGAAGAGCTCATCACGCACCTCGGCCGCGAGTACTACGACTAAGTCGATGACCGACGGCGCGAAGCGCCCTGAGATCTCCGCGCTCCTGGACGAATCGCGCCGGTTCGCGCCGTCCGACGAGACGCGGACGCGCGCCGCGATCAGCGATCCCGGCGTGTACGCCCGTGCCGCGTCGGACCCCGAGGCGTTCTGGGCCGGGTTCGCCCGCGAGCTCGAGTGGATCACGCGGTCCCACGGCGTGATCCACTCG
>SCUN01000285.1 GCA_004297655.1 Acidobacteriota bacterium
CGAGCAGGAAGGTCTCGATCGTCAGCGTGTTGTCGCCGATCGTCGGCCGGATCCCCACGCTCGTGACCGCCGGGTGATACACGCCGTCCACGATCGCGATCGTCGCGTAGATCCCGTAGGCCGGCAGCAACTGATTGGGGGTCTGGAGATTCGCCGTGGGAAACCCGAGCGTCCGCCCCCGCTGGTCGCCCTGCACGATCACGCCATCCACGAAGAACTGCCGGCCGAGCAGCGCCGACGCTTCGTCCACCCGGCCTTCCGTGACGAGGCGCCGGATCCGGCTGCTCGACACCGCGAAGTCTTTGTAGAGCACCGGGTCGATCTTGTCGGTGTGAAACCCGCGGTCCTCGCCCAGCGCCTTGAGCAATGTGTAGGTACCGGCACGTTCTCTTCCGAAGAGAAAGTTCGCGCCGACCCAGACCTCGTTGACGTCCAGCCAGTCGATCAGGACCGTGTCCACAAAGAGCTCCGGCTCCCAGCGCGCCAGGTCCGGCGTGAAGCGCACGATGGCCACGCCCTGCATGCCCGCGCGCTCGAACGCCTCGAGCTTCTGATCGAGCGTCATCAGCAGCTTCGGCGCCTTGTCCGGCCGGAGCACCAGCGACGGATGCGGTTCGAACGTCAGCGCGACCGGCGTGCCGCCCTGCTCCGCCGCGGATCGCTTCACGCGCTCGAGCAGCTTCTGGTGGCCGCGATGCACGCCGTCGAAATTGCCGAGCGCCACGATCGGCTTCGGCCACTTCGGCCGCTGGCCGTCGGGAAAGTAGATGCTGATCACAGCGTCAACCTCTGCCCGTCGTACGCGAGCCCGATCCCGGGCGGCAGCTTCGCCGACGTCTCCGCGTGCCCGAGGTCGTGACAGATGTGCGTGAAGAGCGTCTGGCGCGCGCCGATCACTTTCGCGACCTCGACAGCCTGCGCCACCGTGAAGTGCGTCGGATGCGGCCGATGCCGAAGCGCGTCGAGCACGAGCACGTCAAGGTCATGGAGGAGGGCCATGGAGGCGTCTGGCACCGCGTTGCAGTCGGTCAGATAGGCGAAGCGGCCGAATCGAAAACCGAGAATGGACCACTGCCCGTGTCTGACGGGCACGGGGATGATCTCCTGACCGCCGATGCGAAATGGCCGCGCATCGATCGTGTGCATCGCGAGGTCCGGCACGCCGCCGCCGGCCGGCGCGTCCTTGTCGAACGCGTAGGCGAACGTCTTGCGGATCTGATCCAGCGTGCCCCGGTCGCCATAGAGCGGCACGGGCTGGCGCGTGAGGTGATTGAACCGCCGCAACTCGTCGAGCCCCAGCACGTGATCCGCGTGCGCGTGCGTGTAGAGCACGGCATCCACACGCCGGATGTCGTGCCGCAGCGCCTGCTGGCGCAGATCCGGCGTCGTGTCCACCAGGATCCGCGTGCCCTCGTCGCCCTCGACGTAGATCGACGGCCGCAGCCGGTTGTCGCGCGGGTCGGCCGAGCGGCACACCGCGCAATCGCAGGCGATCATGGGCACGCCGTGCGACGTGCCGGTGCCAAGGAACAAGACGTTCACTGCGTTAGCATATCGTTCGCATGCAGAAACGCCCACGCCGTTCCGGCCGCGCCTTCGAACGCCTCGTCTCGATCATGGCCACGCTCAGGTCCGAACAGGGCTGCCCGTGGGACAGGAAGCAGACGCACGAGTCGCTGCGCCCCTTCCTGATCGAGGAAGCGTACGAGCTGATCGACGCCATCGACAAACGCCGGATCAAAGACCTGCCGGGCGAACTCGGCGACGTGCTGTTTCAATGCGTCTTCCACGCGCAACTCGCCGCGGAGAAGAACCGGTTCGATATCCTCG